>JAGHCG010000161.1 GCA_021160565.1 bacterium
GAGTGGGCGGGGGAGGATTCGGCGCCTTCGGGCAAAGCCCTCCGGTCGGCCATCCGCCCACTCATTGCTCCTGCCCGTCGCAATTCGTAAACGGGCTCCTTTCGAATCCTGGCGTCTCTCCAAATTTTCAATTATCAACCCTACCATTTTTTAGTTTTACTTCCAGACTGAGTGGGCAGGGGAGGATTCGAACCTCCGTAGGCTTACGCCGGCAGATTTACAGTCTGCTGCCATTGTCCACTCGGCCACCTGCCCTTTTTGATTGATAGTTATTATATCAACATTTTATTCTTTTATCAATACAAAATGTGAAAAAAGTTAAGAGGAGAAAAATTTTTCCTTTACCCTTAGTGAGTTAAAAAATAGCCCGTTCCGCCGCAGAGATTGTACTCTTTGAGACCCGTGTTGTAAAGTGGGTGCCTCCCCGGATAGTTTCAACTTCCCGCTCTCTGGCGGGCTTGTTGGCCCTACCCGGACTTGGCTCCCTTCATATGAGTGTTGGCTCAAGAGCTCCTTAATCTCCACGCACGGAACAGGCTTACTTAAATTTTACCTTTTTTTCAATAAAAAGTAAAATTAATTAAATGATAGTTTTCACAGCGACACCAGAAGAAACTATTGAAATTGGAAAAAGATTTGCTGAAAAGTTAAAAAAGGGAGATATTGTTGGTTTCGTAGGGGAACTTGGAAGTGGGAAAACCACAATGATAAAAGGAATAGTGAAAAATTTTTCTGAATATGAAGCAACAAGTCCTTCTTTTGTTCTTATAAATGAATATCCTGGAAAAACTCCTGTATTTCACTTTGACCTTTACAGAATTGAAAATATAAAAGAAATGGAAACTCTTGGCTGGGAAGAATATCTGGATAAAGGAATTGTGTTAATTGAGTGGGCTGATAAGATTCTGGAAGAATTGCCCGAAAATACAATTCTTGTAAAAATAAGTGTGGAAAAGAATGGAAAGAGAAAAATAGAAATAACGAAAAATAAAGGGGGGAAAAATGACAAGTCGAGAAAGAATTTTGAGAGTATTAAATCATAAAATCCCGGATAGAGTTCCCATACATGATAGTCCATGGGGAGCAACTGTAAAAAGATGGCGTAAAGAAGGACTTCCTGAAGATGTAACTCCTGCTGAATATTTTGGATATGAATTTGAGTTTTTTGGTGCAGATACCTCTCCAAGATTTCCTGTAAAAGTTATTGAAAAAAACGAGGAATACATAATTACAACAACACCTCAGGGTGGAAAAAGAAGAAATCACAGAGATTATTCAACAACTCCTGAAATAATTGACTGGCCTATAAAAACAAAAGATGACTGGAAAGAAATTAAAAAGAGATTAAAACCCGATTTTACAAGAGTTGACTGGGCAAGTGGACTTGCAAGGAATAAAACTGCTTATGAGGAAGGAAAATTTATATGTTATTCTGGTGGTTATGGTTATGATATTCTGCAATCTTATATGAAGAGTGAACAACTTTTAATTACGATGGTCCAAGACCCTGACTGGGTAAAGGAAATGATAATGACACTTGCTGAACTTACAATTATAATGGCTGAATTGATGATGAAAAATGGATTTAAATTTGATGCTGCTTTTTTATATAATGATATGGGATACAGAAACGGTCTTCTTTTTTCTCCTGATACCTATATGAAAACACACTATGAAGCAGATAAACTTGTTTTTGAATATTTCCACTCAAAAGGAATGAAGGTTTTTCTTCACAGTTGTGGAAATGTAAAGGAAATGATACCTATTCTTATAGATATTGGTCTTGATTGTTTACAGCCCCTTGAAGTTAAAGCAGGAATGGATTTAATTGAACTGAAAGAAAAATATGGAGATAAACTTACTTTTATGGGTGGAATAGATGTTAGATTGATGGCAGACCCTGACCCAACAAAAATTGAAGAGGAAATAAAAAAGAAATTTGAAGTTGCAAAAAAAGGTGGTGGCTATATTTATCATTCAGACCACTCAGTTCCAAAAGATGTAAGTTTCCAGCAATACTGCCATGTAATTGAACTTGTGAAAAAATATGGCGTCTATCCTGAATATGAAGAAATAAGAAAACAGGAAGAAATGGAGAGACAAAAACCACCAGTTGAAAAGAAAGAAAAACCAGAAAGAAAACCGAGGAGATTGAGAAAACCAAAAGTAGAAAAACCACCAGAAGAAAAAGTAACACCGCCTCAGCAACCACCTGTTGAAAAACCAGAAAAGCCCAAAAAGAAATTTTCACTTTTCGGTAAAAAAGGAGGAGAAAAGTGAAAAAAGCAGTTGGAATTGACCTTGGAGGAACTTTTATTAAAGCAGGGCTTGTGGATGAAGAAGGAAATATAATAAGGAAAGCACAGTTTCCAACAAAAGCAGAGGAAGGAAAAAAAGAAGTGGTTCTTTCCCAGATTGAAAAAGCCATTGAATTTTCTTCTGGTGAAGATGAAATTGAAGGAATTGGAATTGGAACCCCTGGAGTTGTTGATAATGAAGGAGTTGTTTACGAAGCACCAAATTTACCTGAGTGGCACAATTTACCCTTAAAGGAAATTTTTGAAAAAAAATACAATAAGAAAGTTGTGGTTGAAAATGATGTCAATACAATTGCATGGGGAGAATATCTTTTTGGAGCAGGAAAAGGAAGCAATACTATGATATGTATAACTCTTGGAACTGGACTTGGGGGAGGAATTGTAAAAGATGGAAAACTTTTAAGAGGAGGGAAATATTCAGCAATTGAAATAGGGCATATTCCCATTGATTATAAAGGACCTAAATGTAAATGTGGAAATTATGGCTGTATTGAGAGATTTGTTGGAAGAGATTATATTGTTGAAAGAGCAGTAAAAGCAATAAAAGAAGGAAGAAAAACAAAAATCTATGAACTTGTGAATGGAAACCTTGATGAAATAACACCAAAAATCATCTCTCAGGCATATCAGGATGGAGATAAACTTGCTGAGGAAATATGGATTGATGTGGGAATATGTCTCGGTGCTTTATTTTCAGGACTGGTAAATTTATTAAACCCTTATTTGATAGTAATTGGAGGTGGAATATCTCAGGCAGGAAAAATTTTATTTGATACCGTGGAAAAAACAATAAAAGAAAGAAGTATGAAAA
>JAGHCG010000027.1 GCA_021160565.1 bacterium
CCGTAAATATTCCTGAACACATGCCGGAAAGAAAGATATTCATCAAGGAGTGCCGCCATTTCCTCTGATATTACAGATGGTCTTATTTTGTTAACTGGTTTTGTCATTCTGTAAAGCAATTCCTTATGCCAGGTTTTTGAAGAAGGAAAATATCCATCTATTTCAATTGCAATTTTTTTGAAAATTCTTTCGCAGCAATTGTAAAAATCGTGAAAAATAGAACCTTTTGCTCTGTTGGAAAAACTCATATTTTCGGGAATAGTTGCAAGTTCTTTTTTTAACTTTTCTATATTCTCAATTTCTCCGAGGATTTCTTCTTTTAATCTCTCCATGAAATTATTTTTTTTCATATATCACCTTTCCCTTTTTCAATATTCTTTTTCCTGCTTCTGGTAAATCTTCATATTTTTTCAAATCCACAGGAAAAGAAACTTCTTTTAGTATCGCCGCGTAAAACTTCAAAAAATCTTTTTCTTTCATTCCTTCCACCACAAGGTCAATATCTGAGTTGAAATGGAACTTATCTTTCTCAACAAGTGAGCCGAAAAGGTAAATTCTTTTTAAATAAAACTTATCTGCAATTTTCTTCACTTTCTTTAACTCTTCCATATATTTCTTTCTCAAATCTTCAAGACGCTCTTTTCTTCTTTTTTCAATAATTGAAGCATATCCCATACTTAAATTATACTCCTGTTTCCTCAATTTATAAAAATTTTTTCTCTCTTCCGAAGAACCGGGTTCTGAGAACCGGGTTCTGAGGAATTTTGTGGGAAGGGAGTTTGTGGGGTAAAATAATTCCAAGTGTTCTTATTTTTAAAAAGGAGTGAAAAATGAAAGCAGCAGTTTATCATGGAATAGAGGATATAAGAATTGAGGAAGTGGAAAAACCTGTCTGTGGAGAAAGGGAAATTTTAATAAAAGTTTCATACTGTGCAATATGCGGAACAGATGTAAGAATTTTCTTTCACGGACATAAGAAAGTAAATCCACCTGCTATTATCGGACATGAAATTACAGGAATTATTGAAGAAATCGGGAAAAAAGTTGATTATCCAGAAATAAAGGTGGGAGATAGGGTTACTGTTGTGACTTCAATAGGATGTGGAAAGTGTAAGATGTGCCTTAAAGGGTATTATAATTTATGTCCTGATACAAAAGCAATTGGATATTATTATCAGGGTGGATATGCTGAGTATCTTTTAATTCCTGAAATTTCTATCCAGCAAAAAGGAATTGTCAAACTTCCTGATAATCTCTCTCTTTCTGAAGGTGCTTTGATAGAACCTCTTTCCTGCTGTATAAATGGACAGAGTTATTTAAATATTGAAGAAGGAGATACAGTTGTTATATATGGAGGTGGACCAATTGGACTTATGCATGCAAATCTTGCAAAATCCTCTGGTGCTGATAAAGTTATAGTGGTTGACCCTGATTATGAAAGGCTTGAAAAATTTGGAAAACAGTTTGAAGGTCTGATTCTCTGGGATGGGAAGAAAGTAAATGTGAAGGAAGAGATAAACAAAATCACAGATGGTTATGGAGCAGATGTTGTAATAACTGCCTGCCCTGCAAAGCAGGCACAGATGGAAGGGATTGAAATTCTCGGTTCAAAAGGGAGAATTTCTTTATTCGGAGGATTACCAAAAGATAATTCAATTATTCAAATAGATGCAAATTTAATTCACTATAAAGAACTTTCTGTTTTTGGAGCATATGCTTCAAATAAAAAAGATTATATAAAAGCGGCTGAACTGATTTCTGAAGGGAAAATTGAAGCGAAAAAATTTATTTCTGAAATCATTCCTCTTGAAAAAATAAAAGAGGGAATAAATATGATAAAAAATGGTGAAGTTCTTAAAGTTGTTGTTGAAATAAATCCTGATTAATTATGAACCCTGACTATAAAAAACTTCTTAAAAAAACAATTGAACTTGCAAAGAAAGGGAAAGGTCTTGTAAGTCCAAATCCCATGGTTGGAGCAGTTATAGCAAAAGGGAATAAAATTATTTCAACTGGATACCATAAAGCATTTGGAATGCCACATGCTGAAGTTGAAGCAATAAAATCAGCAGGAGAAAGGGCAAAAAATTCCACTTTATATGTGAATCTTGAACCATGCTGCCATTATGGAAAAACACCTCCCTGTACAGATGCAATAATTTCTTCTGGAATAAAGGAAGTGGTATGCTGTATGGAAGACCCAAATCCAGTTGTTTCAGGAAAAGGGTTTAAAATCCTTGAAGAAAATGGAATAAAGGTAAGAGTTGGATATCTTGAAGATGAGGCAACAGAGTTAAATCTTCCCTACATAACCTATATAACTAAAAAGAGACCTTATATAATACTGAAATGGGCTCAAACAATTGATGGGAAAATAGCAACATTTACAGGAAATTCAAAATGGATAACTGAACCTGAAGCAAGAGAGTATTTGAAGAAGAAAAGGTTTGAAATTGATGGTATTCTTATAGGAGTTAATACTGTCCTGAAGGATAACCCTTCTCTTGATTATATTCAGC
>JAGHCG010000091.1 GCA_021160565.1 bacterium
ATATAGAGTTGGATGAATACACCTTAGACCATCCCTGTTTTTCCAAGACAGATATAGAGCAGTTCAGAAAAGATTTATGCGGAGAAGATGAAGGCATAGAGTGGGTTTATCCAGGAGGTAAAGTAGAAAAAATAGGATTCTGGGAATATGCCGAATTCCAGTTGGGAATAGAGAAAAAGAATTTCCGTCCTGATATGATAGGAAATTTTACCTCTTACAGTGAATACCTCCCTGCTCAAATTAGGGGAGGAGGGGGAATTGGTGATTTTCTTCCTTGTGAAAATGGACTTTTGCAAAAAGTTCTTCCTAAAGGGGGCGAGAGATTCTGGAGGAATGTAGATTTGTTTTTGGCTCTTCAGGATTACGAGTATTTCAAATTGTGCCAGAAAATATACAAATATGCAAAAAAGAAGGGAATAAAATATGGTGTCTGGGGACCACACTGGAGGCTGGTAAGAGATGCTCAACATGACCCATATATTGATTATGTAGGTCCGCATACTAATCCAATAAGATTAGCAGTTACTCCAGGATGTTCTACTTACTATGGAGGTCTTCATATGGCACAAGGGAAAACTTATACATATTATTTCAAACAATTGAGGGAACATTTAGTTTTGAATGAACGCTGGGGAAAAGGAACTTTAATATCTTATGAAACGATGCGTCCTTATCGTAATCCTATCGCCTTTTACAGAGACGCCTTTTCTGCGGCATTAACCACGATAGCATTAGCCAAACCAAAATTCTTCAATTTTGAGCAATCAGCCACTTCTCACATTATGCATAAAGAAGCATTAAGTGATTTTTCTATGCAGTTTAATTTAGCTCTTTTAGATGCTGTAAATCAAGCAAGAGAAACAAACTTATTTGCAGGAAGTATCTATCGGTCTACCTGGCTTATTATCCCTTCTCGTTATGAATATGCACTTTTTGGTCCTACATGGCAACAAACTTTTCCAAATACAGGCGATATGAGAAGTGAACTTACTCTTGCTGGATACATTCCGGATATAAGATATAGTCAAGGTGGTTTTCCTATCTCAGATAAATACAAAATTCTTACCCTATCTGGAACTTACTATTCGGACAAAACCATTTCCTTGATAGAAGAGTGGCTACAAAAAGGGAAGGGAAAAACTTTTGTGGCAAACTATGATTACTTTGCCTGTTCTTTAATAGGACATCACCTAAGGAAAGCGGAGAGATTTACTCGATTAGGGATATGGAAAACTGAGGTTCTTCGTAAATATAGAATAAAAAAAATTGTTAGTGTAAATAGAAATGTATTTCCAGACATTCCTCCGGGTAGATTTGAAGTGGAAGCGTTGCTTCCCTCAGAAAATATCTGGGGTAATCTTCCTGATAACGCAAAGGTATTAATGGAGGGAGAAACCATTGAAGGTGAGAAAGTTCCTTTAATAATATCTATTCCTCACGGCAAGAATAGAATAATTTATATTGCTTTTCCCTTAAAGGGAGATACTGTTATCTCTCCTGCTTACCGGAAAAAACCTAAGCCATCCTTCTACGTGTCTCGTCAAGTTATGCTTGATATTTTTTCCTATCTGCAAACAAGGTACGACTTTTCTGTTCCGAGGGTAGAGATAAGCCCTAATTTGCCGATGAGTATTGTATTTCGAGCGCCTGTTTTAGATTCAAAAGGAGTGATTACTATTGTAGCTAAAGGAGATGCGGTTTATGGAGAGGAAAAATACTGGACTATTGATCCTGTAAATTTAAGTTTTCAGGGAACCCAAATAACTTCCAAAATAAAAGACCATTCAATGATAATTGCCAGTATAGATGGCTCAATGATGGCTTCTATAGCCGACCTCAAGATAAACGGAACCTTATTTGTCAGTGTATCTCCAGAAACTCTGTGGTTAATCTCCACTTTAGGTAATGAATCCTACCATAAGTGTAAGGGACTTCATTTGTGGACTAAAAAGCCAACTACAGTGAGATTGCTAAAACCACAAGGTTGGAAGAATAAAAAAGAGATTAAAATATACAACCTCAATCAAGAAAAACCTCAGCAAGTTTCTTATCTTCTAAAGGATAATTATTTGCAATTTAAGGTAAGAGGTGGAGAGTATAAAATTCTCTATGGAAAAATAGAAGAAAATACATGGAATAAGTTGTGTTTAAGGGCCAGGAAATTACATACTCAATCTAAATTTGATGTTTTTTCTTATTTGAAAAGTTTAAATTGGCAAAGAACCAAAGTTGGAAGTTATAATAGCTTCCAGGGATTATCCTGGTATAAACTTAATTTAGAGATACCAAAAGGTTGGGAAGGTGATAATCTAATTGTAGAACTGGGTAAACACCACGTGTATAACTCCATTCTTCTTTATTTCAATCATAAATTGATTGCTTATAGCGATTCCTGGCATTCACCTTGGGGAGAGATAAGGAGATACATTTTACCTGCCAATATCATTAAGTATGGAGCAGAAAATGAATTGATAGTATTGGTGGAAAGTTATCATGGCCCAGGAGGGATAAATAAACCTGTAAAAATAATTAATCCTCAAAAGAAAGAAATTATAGATTTAACAGAAAAAGATTGGGTATATGCTAAAATGTAATTTATATGGAGAGAAAGTTTCCAAAAAGAGAGGGGAGTTGATCCCTTTTAATAATAGAAACAACTTTTTGATTATTTCCCAGCACCCCTGAGAGAGTAATACCCAAAAAGGAAGCAATTTCCCAATAAGCGAAAATGCTTGTCGTCCTATAGTTTTGGTTTAGAACAAAATTTCTATAAAGATGCCATTAACTAAAATAAGGAACTATATCTTATTGCTGGAGATAAATAAGCAGTTTTTCCTCAAGGAGGTTGTTGAAAATTTTGTGTGGGGTGGTTTCCTTTCCAAATCTTAAGTTAAACAATTGCATCTCTTTTATTCGGGATACCAGGATTCAGATAGTTATCGGATGCCAATGAGTAAAAATAGATATTTGAGTAAACCTTTTAATAAAATCTGGATTGCAGGTAAAATATTCACACACTTTTTCAGGTGATGCCTCAGAATTGAAAAGAAAATTTAAAATGGTTATAATTCAAAAAATAGGAAGTTTTATAAAAGAGAGGGAAGTTGTATCCCTGAGTAGAAAGTTAAAATTATTTCTGGGAGGTGGAAATGGTGAAAATTGAACTGAAAGGATATACAGGAATTGTTACAGGAGGAGCAAGTGGTATTGGAAAATCCATCACTCAAAAATTACTTGAAGCCGGAGCAAAAGTTATAATAGGGGATATTGATGAAAAATCAGGGAAAGAAACAATGAAGGAATTTTCAGAAAAATATGGGGGTTGTGATTTCTTTAAAGTAGATGTTTCAAAGGTGGAAGATATAAGAAAAATGGTTGAGGAAGTGAGTAAAAAATATGAAAAAATAAATTATCTTGTTAACAATGCAGGAATTTCAATTCCACGGTTACTTGTTGACCCTGCAGGAAAGGAAGAAATTACTGAAGAAATTTTTGATAAAATGGTGAGTGTAAATCAAAAAGGGACAGTATTTTTTACACAAGCAGTTGTCAGGGAAATGATAAAGAAAAAAATAAAGGGAGTGGTTGTAAATATATCTTCAGAATGTGGACTTGAAGGTTCAGAGGGACAGAGTGTTTATGCATCAACGAAAGCAGCATTATATTCATTTACAAGAAGTTGGGCAAAAGAACTTGGAAAATTTGGAATAAGAGTTGTTGGAGTTGCTCCAGGAATTCTTGAACCCACAAAGTTAAGAACGCCAGAATATGAGAGAGCATTAGCATATACAAGAGGAATTACAGTTGAAGAATTGAGAAAATCTTATGAAAAAGTTTCAATTCCTCTTAGAAGAGTTGGAAAACTTGAAGAGGTGGCTAATGTTGTGTGTTTTCTTATTTCTGACCTTGCAAGTTATGTCACAGGAACAGTAATAAATATTTCTGGTGGTAAATCAAGAGCGTAGTATGAAAAAGAAATATATATCTCCTGAAACAATAAAAAGATTGACAGTTTATCTCAGACATCTTGAAATTCTCAAAGAACAGGGAGTGGAAATAATCTCTTCTGAAGAAATAACATCTTTTTTAAACATTCCACCTGCTCAATTTAGAAAAGATCTTTCCTATTTTGGGGAATTCGGGAAAAGGGGAGTGGGTTATAATATTGAAAATCTTATAAAGGTGATAAAAAAAATAATAGGCGTTGATAGAAAAAATAATGTGGTTGTAATAGGAGTGGGAAGACTTGGTTCTGCTCTTATTGGTTATCCTGGATTTTCAAAACTTAACATAAATATAGTGGGTGCTTTTGACAACAATCCTCAAAAAATAGGGAAAGTAGTTGAAGGAATAAAAATTATGGATATTAAAGAATTGAAAAAGTTTGTAAAGAAAAATAATATAAAAATTGCAATTCTTTCAGTTCCAGCAGATGTTGCTCAGAGTGTTGGAGAATTGGCTGTGGAAGCAGGAATTAAAGGAATTTTAAATTTTGCTCACACTCCTCTTGGTTTGCCTTCTGATATAAATATTGTGAATGTAGATAT
>JAGHCG010000177.1 GCA_021160565.1 bacterium
CCTTTCAGGCGCATGGCAAACCATCTCCTATGTGGAAAGTGAAAAAAATTACGGAGTTGGAATAGGAACTCAAAGTGTATTGTGGTCTGATGCAAAAATTTTTTCTGAATACAGTGAAGCAGGTGGAAACGCACTCATGTTTGCAACCACTCAATTTGCTTTAAATCTTCTGAAAGAATTGAAAATTGAAAACCCTGTGAAAGTTATTGAAGAAATTTTTGAACCAGTTCATCAATATGCAAAAAAGATAACAAATAATCCAGATTTAAGGGAAACATTTACTCTAAATGCTCTTGTTTCTTTTGACAATGCTCTATGGATACTTTATGCAAAAGAAAAAGGAAAAACTGACTTTTTTGAAATGATACCTGAAGAATTCAGGAAACCTCTTTCTTTCAAACACAATTATGTTGCCTGTATTCCTCTTATTTCTTATTCAATAACTCTGGAAGAAATTGAGGAAATGTTAAAAGAGGGTTTTTTTGTTTTAAAGATTAAAATTGGCTCTGACCCTCAAGGGAATGGAGATAGAGAAAAAATGCTTGAATGGGATATGGAAAGAATTAAAAGTATTCATGAAAAATTTTCCAGATTTGAAACTCCTTTTACAGAAAATGGGAAACTTCCTTATTATTTTGATGCAAATGGGAGATACGATACAAAAGAAAGGTTATGGAAATTAATAGATTTTATGGAAAAAATTGGAGCACTCCAGCAGGTGGCAATTATAGAAGAACCATTTCCTGAAAAACTTGAAATTGACGTTTCTGAATTTCCAGTAAGAATTGTGGCTGATGAGAGTGCTCATACAGATAAGGATGTTCTGAAAAGGGCTGAAATGGGATATAAAGGAGTGGCTTTAAAACCTATTGCCAAAACACTCAGTATGACATTGAAAATATTGAAAGTTGCCGAAGAAAAAAACCTTGATTATTTCTGTGCTGATTTAACAGTTATACCTGTGCTTGTTGAATGGAATAAGTGTCTGGCATCGAGATTAAAACCACTTGAAGGAATTAAAATACCAATTGTTGAATCTAATGGATATCAATATTATAAAAATTGGGAAAAACTTATAGAATATCACCCTTATCCCAATGCAAAATGGGTAAGACCTCAAAATGGAATTTTTATTCTTAATGACGAATTTTTTGAAAAAAGTGGAGGAATATTTGATACTTCTCAGCATTATCTTAATCTTGTGAAATTTTAAATCATCTTGCCTTTATTGCCAGAAGTCTCACCATATCTCCTGCTCTTTTTATCCCATCAATCACATCTTCCACAGTATCAATTATTTCATAAAGGAGAAGTGTAAAAGCAGGTGAAAATTCAATTTTAACCAGAGAGCCTATCAATTCTCTCCTTTTATCATCGCCTTCTTCTTCAAGCGTTTCAATATGTGCACATTCTTCAAGAACTTTCTGAACCTCATTTTCTCTCAAAGCATTTATTGCTGATTTAAGTTTTTCAGCTGCATTTACTGCGACAATTCCATCACTCAAAAGAATTTTGCTCAACTCTCCTTCCGGTTTTTCCTCAAAAAATTCAAGTAATCTTGCAACTCCTTTTGCTCCATCAGCAATATCATTTAACCTTTCATTGAGAAGAATGAGGTCTTCTCTATCAGGTGGAAAAAATAACCCTTTTGAAAGTTCTACCACTATTTTTCTTCTTATTTCATCTCCCTGGTGTTCTGCCTCTTTCACATTTGAAATATACTCATTTTTCTTCTCCATATTATTATCAAAAAGTGCCTGAAGAATTTCTTTCATTCCCTTCACACATTCAAGTACCCTTTCCACATGCTGGAATACATCATTTAAAATCTCCTGCTCTTCTTTTTGACCAATCCATGCCAGAATATTTCTGCTTTTTTCCATTTTTTCCTCCTAAATAAATAGTAATATAATTTTCAACCCTGTGTAAGTTATTATACCCGAAATAAGAGGAGTTATTGCCCATGCAATTGTAATATCCTTGGCAAGTTTAAAATTCACTGCTTTTATTCCGTGGAGAAGCCCAACACCCCATATTGCTCCAACAATTGAATGAGAAGTTGAAACAGGAATACCCAGCAAAGTATAAAGATGGATATTGAGAGAAGCGGCTATTTCTATTGCTATTGTCATAAGAGGAGTAAGGTGAACTATTTTAAAACCAACAGTTTCAATTACTTTATATCCCCATGTTATAACTCCAATTGTAATGGCTATTCCACCTATAAAAGCAGCCAATTCTGAAGATACTCTCCCGGTTCCTATTAAAATACCTGTGGCATTGGCAACATCGTTTGCTCCCCAGGAAAAAGCAAGATATGCACTTGTTGCATGTATCAGAAATATAATCAATGGTTTCTCATATTTTTTCACTATTCTTGTAGCAAAAATAATTCTGATTAAAGGATATATAAGCATCGCCATTATTGCTGAACCAAAAGGAGTGAGAACCCAGCAAATAACAATCTGCCCAATTTTTTCCCACTTCACAATTGTATGAAAAGCAAGACCTCCTCCTGCCACAGCACCAACAATTGAATGGGATGTTGAAACAGGAAATTTTTTATAACTCGCAATTGTTACCCAGATAGATGCTCCAAGAAGTGCCATCAGTGCTATTAAATTTGTCTTTTCTGGGGGAAGTAAATTGAGAGGAACAACTCCTTTTCCTATGGTTTTAATCACATGGGAACCAAGAATTATTGCACCAAGAAAACTGAAAAAACAGGTGATAAATATTCCATGTTTTAACTTGATCACCCCTGAACCAATATCAGCACCAACGCAGTTAGCAGCATCATTGGCTCCCATTGACCAGCCCATATAGAGAGAGGCGAGGAAAATGAAGAAAATCATTATTTATCCTTTTTGCCTACAAGAGTATAACATTTTTTCTAAAATTTTAAAAATTTTATTCTGAGAGAGGGAAATACATGAAAATTTCTTTTAATTTTCCCTCAATTGCTTTATTTTTCATTTCTTCCACTCCATTTTTGCTTTTTAAACCATTATAAACTTCCCCTTTAGTTCTTCTTCTATTTTATCTCTGTACTCTCCGAG
>JAGHCG010000069.1 GCA_021160565.1 bacterium
CTACTCTTTTATTAAATTCAAACTTTTTCCAATCAATACCATTTTTAATCACAGAGATTGATTTTATTGGAATTTCACTTGCTGCAAAAATTTTGAAAGGGATTTTTTTTGTTTTTTCTTTTACAATTGAACCCATCCTGTATTCACCCATAAAAAATTTGAGGATAACCCTTACATTTGAAGTTGCATAACAATTTCTTTGCCACAATGAAGTAAAAACTTCTTTTCTTGTGAGTTTTTCTGCCCATATTCCTGTAATTCCCTGTCTGTAAAGGTTTCTGTATTGGGGAGGTTGTTCTTGTAAATTGTGAAGTTCATCTCCTGGTCTTCCATCGTGTATATCTCCACCACCTACAAATCCAAATTTATATCCACGATTTAAAGCATCTATTACATGCTGTCCTTTCTTTTCTCCTCCATGATTTCTTATTGGTCTGGTATTTCCTTCACTTTCAGGTTTTTCGCTATTTCCCCAGATTGAGTATATTTCAACAAGCCGTTCCACATCTGGATTATGTCCTTTTGACCAGTCTACTCCCATCTGTGTATTTGCTGAATGGTGAGGGATTACGAGTGCTTTATATTTTTCTGCTATTTCATAAACTTTTTTCAGGTCATCTTCTCCTCTTCTTAAAATCGGACCATCTTCTCCTGGATAGTAAATATTTCTGTGTCCATAAAAACCATCTGTCCATTCAAGAGCAATTAGGGTTATGAATTTCTCATCTTCATTGTAGTTGTTTGTCACTTCTTTAAAATAATTCCACTGCTGGTCTGACAGTGCTTCTGCATGGTCACTTATAGAAAAAATGTCAAGGAATGCTTCTTCTTTCGCAAAAAAATAAAGTTCTTCAGGACATCTCAATCCATCTGAAAAGAATGTTTGGCTGTGTAAATCTGCCCAGTAAAGTCTTTCTGTTAAATTTTCTTCCACCAGAATTGGATTGCTTAATTTTTCCTTTCCAGAAGCAGGGTCTTTTATCTTTATGAATTTTACTCCTGGCGTGCTGAAACTTATTCCCTCAATTTCCCCAAAACATCTTTCATCATTGGAAAACACACCTTTAAAATTATCAAATTCTATTTCTTCTTTTTCAACTTCAACTACTATCTTTTTATTCCATCCTTTTAATACATTGTCCATATAATGAATGCCACGAGGAGAAAGATTATAAATGCTTTCAAATTTTGGTGGCTTTCCGGTATAGCATCTCCATTCTACTTTATAGGGATGGGTAAGAAGTTTAAATCTTATTTTGAATTTTTCTCCCACTTTTACAGTTGAAGGAGCAACAATATAAAAATCAATCAGTTCCATTTTTCCAAATTTTTTCAAACCCGGTTTGGAAATTTTTTGAGAGGATTTTTTCTTTTATTTCATCCTCAATATCTGCAAGTAATATCGGTCCGAGCGTAAATCCAAAATGAAGGTCTGAAAAATCTGAACCCCAGCAAATTCTATCATTTCTTATTTCTTTAACCATTTTTTCCACAGTACCAAAAGGAAGCCAGTTGCAGGTGCAGAGCCATACGTTTTCATACTTGTTCACAATTTCTTTCCATATAAAACTGAAATGTCCGCAGATATATTTCACATCCGGATATTTTACTATCATTTTTTCAAGAAATGAAGGAGAGTTCCATGAATGATTTAAAACAGGCATCTTATAATGGTTAGCATATTCACATACAAACTCAATTCTTTTTCCATCTTCTGGATAATCCTGATAAGCAGCAATCAGTTTTATTCCTGTTATTCCCTCTTTTCTGCATCTCTCAAGTTCTTTTTCAATTTCTCTTTCAGGAAAATTGAGATTAACAAGAGCGAGACCATAAAATTTATGAGGGTATTTTTTGCAGTCATAAATTAACTTATCATTTTGATATTGCCATTCAGTTCCATAAATTCCAAGAGGCATCACAAAGGCTTTTTTAATCCCGAGTCGCTCCATCTCTTCTACAATCTTTTCTGTTTCTCCATCAAATACAGGGTAATCTCTGTTATAACCTCCAAGGTGAGCGTGGATATCGTAAAGGTCTATTCCAAGTTTTTCTCCATTTAAAAATTTCTCTTTTAATATACTCAATTTTCACTCCTTTTTCTCTTTAAGATTTTATTATATCTCAAACAAAAACAAAAATCTCTGAAATCCCTTGTCAGACAATGCTTTCAAATGCGGAGGTTTAGCCTCGGGAGGTGTGTTAGTCTCGGAAAAATTTTTCAGGTGGGATTTTAGACTGTCTTATTATCGATTTTAAAGTTCCTTTTTTAATTTCTTTATGATTGGGAACAGGAATTGTTATGGTGCCTTTTTCAATTTTTTTCTGCATAACAATATGACTTCCTTTTCTTCTTATTTCCTCAAATCCAAACTTTTTCAAGATTTTGCAAACTTCCTCTCCGGATAATACAGGTAATTTCAAATTTTTACTTCTACTGGAGAAATATATATTTCTTTCTCTTTTAATCTTTCTTTTATTTCTTCCTCTGAAGCATGTTCAAAAAAGAGCAGAATTGCTTCTTCCAAATTTCTCTTTGCTTCTTCAACAGTACTTCCTTGGCTGGCGATATCAAGTTCTGGACATAAAGAAACATACATATTACCTTCTTTTTCA
>JAGHCG010000135.1 GCA_021160565.1 bacterium
CACCAGAAGAGTATAAAAACTGGTATAAGAATTTTATAAAAGATGATTTTATAGAGATTTAATCCATTTTCTTGCCCATTCAACTGTTTCAAGTTTTAAATCAACCACACAACTTGCAAGAAATATCATTCCTTCTATCTTATTTTCACTTAACCACTTTAATCCTAAATTACACTGCTTCTTCATCAGATTTAAAGGCAATGGTTTTTTATTTCCATAATCCCACATATAGCACCCAAGCATTTTTCTTTTATCTCCTACCTTTTTTAAAAATCTCTCAAAACTCTTTTCAAGGTCTTCCAGTCTATTTCCAAACCATGTCCAGTATGTTATTACATCAAACTCTTTTAAATAATCTTCAACAGAAAGACCAAGTTGATGCTCATATATAACTGTCCATAACTCCATACCATTTCTATGTAAAAACTCTCTTATCTCTGAAATTTCTCCCGGATTAAATGAATACTCCTCTGGCACAAAAAAATCATCCATTATAGCACCTGTTATATTAGCATATTTTCCTTTTAAAGATATTATTCTTTCCAATTCCCCCTTTTCATATCTCCCACCTGCCCCTGTCAATGACCATACAACCTCTTTTAAATCTTTAAAACTCTCTGCATACCTCTCATATTCCTCTACTTTCGGCTCTCCAAAACAATTCTTCACCATTATTACTCTCTCTATCCCCATATATCTACATGCCTCCACTGGTGCTATCTTTGATTTTCCAGGTATATTGAACCTGTTGTTCTGTGTCCCTTCTTTATGTGCCCACAACCATATCTTCTCTCTCATCTTTACTCCACTTGAAATTGGAAAATCTGGCTTCCCATATTTCTAAAAACCTTTTCCAGTTTGTAATGTTGATTTCTGCTGTTTCAAAATCAGAGGAAATTTCAAATATAACAGGGTTTTTATATTCAATTTTTTTAAAAGCAGAAATTACTTTTATCCAGTTGATATTTCCAATTCCAGTCGGCTGATGCATATCATTTATTTCATTCTTATTAGAAATTTTTCCAATGTTGTCGTGGAAATGTGTTTCTTTTAAATATTTTCCTGCTTTACAGATTTCTTCATAAAAATCAAGTCCTGAAATATTAGCATGTCCTGAATCAAAACATATTCCGAGATTATCTTCATTCACCTCTTTTATTATTTTAAGAAGGTCTGATACAGTAG
Organism: bacterium; assembly: GCA_021160565.1. Classification (GTDB taxonomy): domain Bacteria; phylum Ratteibacteria; class UBA8468; order B48-G9; family JAFGKM01; genus JAGHCG01. The sequence continues at coordinate 1,186 of JAGHCG010000135.1, forward strand.
TTCCCAAGTCACAGAGACAACTAGAAGGTAAATTTTCAATTGTAATTGTAAGATTATACTCCTTTGCTATTTTGCAAATTTCTTTCAGAACATAAATGTTCAATTTCCTGAAATCCTCAACAGAAACATTATATCTATTCAGACACTTTTCAAATGCAAAATCCTCTCCTTCTCTTATTCCTTTACATAAACCAAAATGGTAAGTTATACATTTCACTCCGAGTATATTTGCTTTATATAAAATTTCTTTCTGATAGGGGAAAATGCTATTCGGTTGTTTATCTGGTTCATCCGTTAAAAATAAAGCGTGTGTTGTATAAGGAATAAGATATTCTTTAACAATTTTTGAATATTTTTCAAGTTCCTCATCAGTTGCAAGACGTTTTTCTTCCGCATTGAATAAAGATAAAAAAACAAATCTATAACCAAGTTTTACAAGTTTTTCAAGTTTTTCCCTTAATTTTTTCTCATCTTTTTCATAACCAACCTGTATTCCCAATTCCCACATTTTTTATCCTCCGTATATTCTATTTTCTGTTTATCTTAAAGTATCTTTTATATCTAACAACCACTTTTTACTGCCTTTGACATCTGTTTTCTTAAATCCTGGAATATCTACATTACAACTGATGCCTTCTGGAAGATTAAGATAAACCTTTATCTTTTTACCTTTCTTTTCCCATCCACTTTCTATAACTCCATAAGGAGTAGAAACTCTTCCTGAAACTGAGTTAGCATTGGAAAATGTAGGAGAAAACTTTATTTTTTTCCAGCCAGCAGATGTTTGCCATATTCCCAGTAATATATTAGAAAAATGAACAATTGGATGGGCACTCCATGCATGGCAAGCACTTGTTTGCCCCCGCTGAAAATCCCATCTTTCAATTGTAGTGGTAAATCCATCTTTTATCATTCCTCCCCACCATCTTTCTATACAATCTATTACTTCTGCTGTTCTACCAACTTTCTTTAATGCTTCAAATATATACATCATAAAAAATGGAGATGGGATAATTTCTCCTTCCCTTTCACTTTTGACAAATGAAACAATCCTTTCCTCCATTTTTTCCTTTATCTCGGGGAAAACATCAAGGAGGGTACCCAAAGCATCAAGATGAGGAGAATTTTGAATAACAGGTTTTTCTTCCCACGATAAGCCGGCATATAGAATTTTCTCTTTTTCGTTATAAAGATTTCTTTTTATAGCACTCAATAATTTTTTCTCCCTTTCTTTATAAACTCTGACAGATTTCTCATCTCCATCAATTTCAAAAAGAGAAATTATCTTACGAAGAGCCATCAGATAAAAAAGATTATATAATGTTGAATATCCATCCCTGAAAATATTACACCAATCAAGAAATAAGCTGTATCGGTAATCATTTGGGAGAAGACCATTTTTTGATAAGGATTTATTAAAAAAGTTCATAATCCGATGAATATCTTTTTCCATCTCACGGAATAAAGAAATGTCTCCTGTCTGCCAGTAATAGTCCCAGTGAGTAATTATCCAGGTAAGAGTAAAGTCGAGAATAATACAGTCATGAGAAACAGTTGGAGTATGAGCATAGGTAAGACCTTCTGGAGTTTGTTGTGCTACAATCTGTCTGAGCCCTCTTTCAAATAATCTCGTATCAGAGGCAAGATAAAAAGTATTCCATCCCTGAATCCTTGCGTCTCCCCACTATTGAGATTGTTCTCTCCATGGACAATCAACATAAGCATCAAGCATACAACATTTTTGAGTTCTTACACAAATTTCATAGATTTTGTTAAGCATTCTATTTGAAGAATTAAAAGAAC
>JAGHCG010000254.1 GCA_021160565.1 bacterium
AAATAAGTGGTATTGATGAAGAGAAATTAACAGAAGAAGTTGTTAAAGAAGCAGTAGAAAAATTGACTGAGTTAAGAGAAAAGGGGAAATTTAAAATATATAATACAGGACTTGGTGGAAAAGGGAGTACAACACAAAAAGGAGAAAGGTCATTCAATGTTATGAGATTTCCTGGTGACGCTACAAATGTTGAAGATTTAACAAAGGGAGAGATAGAACTGAGAAAACAAATTTTCAAATATCTGGATTTTTTAAAGAAAAATGTACCTGGATTTGAAAATGCTTATATTTCGTATTTACCAGCAAATATTGGAATTAGAGAAACAAGACAGATAAAGGGATTATATACACTAACAGGAGAGGACATAATTTCAGGCAAAAAAACAGAAGACAGTATTGCAAGATGTACTTACTGGATTGATATTCACTGTCCACTTGGAAGAACAAAAGATAATGTTCATTTGTGTGTAAGAGAGTGTCCTACAAAAGAGTACTGTATTATGCTTGATAAATACAACGATTATCTCCCATCAAGAAACAAGTTACATCCACCTGAAAATGATTGGTTCAGTATTCCAGCAAGGTCATTAATTCCTGAAAAAGCAAAAAATCTTGTTGTGGGTGGAAGATGTATTTCAGCAGACCATATTGCAATGAGTTCATTGAGAGTAATGGCTACCTGTATGGCAACAGGACAGGCAGCAGGAATAATTGCCTCCTTATCATTAAAAAATAAAATCCCTGTAAATGAAATACCAGTAAAAGAAGTCCAGAAAGTCATAAAAGAACAAGAAGGTTTGTATTAAAAAGGAGATAATGATGGTCAAAATAGGAATAATCGGCTGTGGAGGGATGGGAAGATTACATTCAAATATTCTGAAAAAAATGGAAGATGTTGAAATTACTGCTGCTTCTGATATAAACAAAAACCAGCTTTTATCCTTTCAGAAAGATTTTGAGGTGAAAAAAGTTTTTATTGATTATAAAGAACTGCTGAAACTCTCTGAAATTGATGGGATAATATGTTCAACACCAACCTTCACCCATTCAGAAATTGTTATTGAAGCAGCAAATGCAAAAAAAGATATATTTTGCGAAAAACCAATTTCTTTAAACCTTAAAGATGCTGAAAAAATGGTGGAAGAATGTGAAAAAAATAATGTTAAATTTCAGATAGGGTATGTAAGAAGATTTGATGATGAATGGTTAAAATTTAGAGAACTGATGAAATCAAAAATTATTGGAAGCCCTGTTGTATGGAGACAGATATCAGCAGGCCCTGGTCCATCAAGTTTGTGGTATTATGATATAAACAAAGGCGGAGGACCCTTCATAGATGGTGCTGTTCACTCTTATGACTTTGGAATTTATACCTTTGGAAAAGTAAAGAATGTAGAAAGTTCTCTCACAAGATTTAAAAAGTTTTCATCTCCAGATACAGGAACAGTGTGTGTTGAGTTTGAAAACGGAGATATTCTGGTTGTTTGCTGGTCCTGGGGGCTTCCTGAAAATTGTTCTGGAAATAGAATACACGAAGTGATTGGTCCTGAAGGTGTTTTAATTTTTGAAGGAATAAAGGACGAAAAAAACAAATGGTTTTTATTGAGGAAAGAAAATGGGAAAGAAGAAAAAATAGAAAAACTTCCTCTTAATACTCTTGAAATTGCTTATGAAAAACAGATGGAACATTTTATTGACTGTATAAAAAATAATAAAAAGCCGATTGTTGGTGGAAAAGAAGGAATAGAAACACTTAAAGTTGGCCTGGAGGCGATAAAAAAATGGAAAACTTAAATATACTGGGAGCAAATATACCATTTGGGGGTAAAATTGAAATTGCAAGGAGAAACATAGAAAACCTTGTAAAAACAGGTTATCGGATAGTTTATTTTAATGGTGATTTTCTGGACACTTCAGTAACAGAAGAAAAACTAAAAGAAGTGAGTAAAATAATTTCTGATACCCCTCTTATACCATTTTCAGCACATAATTTACCTATATTTCCTGAAAATCCTGAAAAACAAGAAGAAATTATTCCCTTTCAGGAAGAAATTTTTGAAAAAGCAAAAATACTTGGAGTTAAAAGTTTGACCTGTCATTTTGGCTGGTGTAAAGGGCTTGCATCAGGAGAAGATTTTGAATTTGATAAATTTTTAAAAAGAAAAAACATAACTCTTGAAGATTACAGAAAGAAGAACATTGAAGTACTAAAAACACTGTGTCAAAAGGCATCAAAATATAATATCACACTTACCATAGAAAACTTACCTGCTGGGTGCCTTTCAGACCTCTCCACAACAATGGAGGACTTGCTTAAAATCATTGAAGATGTGAATGAGCCAAATTTAAAAATCTGTCTTGATAGCGGACATGGTTTTATTTCCGGTATCAATCTTTATGAAGGGATTTTAAAAATAAAAGATAAACTTTTTGAAACTCATTTCCATGATAATCTGGGAAAAATAAGTAATTCCAATTCAATAAATGACCTTCATCAGCCCTGTGGAATAGGAAAGATAAACTGGATTGAGATAATAGCAGGTCTTGAAAAAATTAATTTTAAAAATCCAGTTGTATTTGAAATAGGAAGTGAGTACGAAAATCTTGAAATAAATAAAAGAAACTGGGAAAGATTTTATAAGATTTATAAAGAAAAATTACCCGGATGGCCACAGATTGATGAAAAATGAGAGTTGATATTCTCCCTTCATCTCTTGAAGAAATCCTGAAAAATAAAAATTCATACAGAATTCTCATTCTTTCTGATTTACATATTCCTATTG
>JAGHCG010000107.1 GCA_021160565.1 bacterium
GAAATAGGGACAATAATTAGAGAAAATGGAAAAAATTGGGCATGTAAGAATTTTAATATGCGAATATATGGGAAAAAATGTATAACTTACTTAAGCATTGTCTCAAAACGTGATTTCTAATTATTTTTAAACTTTCTTGCCTGTTCGGGGAAATGGAGAGTATTCTACTGTAGGTTGATATTTAACAGGTTGAGGATAAAGTTTCAAAAGTTCAAGGAATTCCAGTGGAATATCACATCTTACAGGAAGTCCAAGTTCTTTTGCTTTTTCATATGTAATTGGATAGTCGTGTGTCCATTTTCCTTCTGATAAAATATCTGCAAGTTCTTTTTTCTTTTCATCAGGATATCTATCTCCAAGTAATTCTATAAGATGTTCCTTTAACTGTTTAATTGCTTTCTGAGCAAGGTCAATGTAAATAAGAGTTTTATCTTCAATTTTTTCAATGGGTTTCCTTTCAGGAATTTTAATCAGAGATGCTGCTGGATATTCACCAAGTTGAGGGTCAACTGGACCTAAAACTGCGTGAGGACTCATCACAATTTCGTCCGCTGCAAGAGCAATTAAGGTTCCTCCACTCATAGCATAATGAGGGATAAAAACTGTGGTTTTTCCCTTATGTTTTTTTAACGCTCTTGCAATCTGTAAGGCTGCTATTACAAGACCACCTGGAGTATGTAAGACAAGGTCAATCGGAATATCCGGATCAGTCATATTTATTGCACGGATTACTTCCTCTGAATCATGAATGTCAATAAATCTCATTACAGGAAATCCCAGAAATCCCATTGTTTCCTGTCTGTGAATAAGAAGAATTACACGGGAATTTCTTTTTTTCTCAATTTTTTCAATCAATCTTTGCCTTGCTCCTTCCAGCAATTTCCTCTGAAGATAGGGTTGCAATGAAATAAGAATGAGAAAAAGCCAGAAAAAATCAAATATTCCACTCATATTTTCATTATAAGATATTTTCAGAAAAATTTCAAATTCCCGAGGCTAAACCTCCGCATTTGGAAGCATTGAAAGACAAGGGATTTAGCATTTTTTATGTGAAAATGAAATGGAGTATAATAAAAGATATGAAAATTGCAATTGTGGGAACAAGGGGAGTGCCAGCAAAATATGGTGGATTTGAAACCTGTGCAGAAGAATTGAGTATCGGACTTGTTAAGAAAGGGCATAAGGTAATTGTGAGTTGCAGAAGATATTTGTATCCTGAAAAGAAAAAAAGTTATAAAGGAGTTATACTGTGTTATCCTCCATCAATCCCTTTTAAAGTTACAGATACTTTTTCCCACACTTTTTTCAGTATCTTAAGGGTTTTGGTTTATAATCCCGACATTATTTTAATTTTCAATTCTGCCAATAGTATTCTGGGGATAATTCCTAAGGTTTTCGGGAAAAAACTTGTTATAAATGTTGATGGTCTTGAATGGAAAAGAAAAAAGTGGGGTAGGGTGGCAAAATTATATTATAAGTTTTCAGAATTTTTTTCGTGTGTTATTGCTGATGCTGTTATTTCTGATGCAAAGGCAATTCAGGATTACTATAGAAGAAAGTATAAGAAAGAGACAGTTTTCATCCCTTATGGAGCATATTTTTATGAAAGTAAGAAACCCAACATTTTGAAAGAGTATGGACTTGAAAAGAAAAAATACTTTTTTATAGGGAGCCGACTTGAACCAGAAAATAATCAGGATATTGCGGTGAAGGCATTTTTAAAAATAAATACAGATAAAGTCCTTGCAATTGCAGGAGGAGCGAATTACAGAAGTAGATATGTGAAAGAATTAAGAAAGATAAAGGATAAAAGGATAAAAATACTGGGACCTGTTTATAAACCCGGTCATATTGAGGAACTTCACTGTAATGCTTTTGCATATATCCATGGGAATGAAGTTGGCGGAACAAACCCTGCTTTACTGAAAGCTATGGGAAGTGGAAATTGTATAATCGCACTGGATGTCCCTTTTAATAGAGAAGTACTTGGAAATGCTGGTCTCTTTTTTAAAAAAAATCCGGAAGATTTAAAAGAGAAAATAGAATATCTTTTAACCCATCCGGAAGAAGTGGAGAAATTTGGAAAGTTAGCAAGAGAAAGAGCAAAATTGTTTTACAGATGGGAAGATGTTATAGAGAAGTATGAAAATTTATTTTTGAGGGTTTTGAAATGAAACAGAGTTATCTGTTGACTTTTATTGATTTTTTTGTAATACTTGCTTCCTTTGTTCTTGGATATATTTTCAGATTTTATTCACATATATTTCCAGAAAAAGGCATACCTCCTTTTTCTCCTTATTTGAAACTTATTTCTTTCACAGTGCCGGGATACCTTTTCATTTTCAATTCAGTGGGAATTTATAGAGAAAAGTTATTTGCTAATTTTGTTCAGGAGTTCAGTAGTTTAATAAAGGGATGCGTTTTTTCAGTAATTTTACTTTTTGCCGGAACTTTTCTTTACAGAGGATTTTCTTATTCCCGACTTGCTATTGGATTTTCCTGTCTTTTTTCATTTTTTCTTCTCTGGATTTTTCATTATTTATTTTTTAAACTTAAAAAACCTTTCGCCGGAAAAATTATTGTAATGGGAAAAGGGAAAGAAGTGGAGGTATTTATGAAGAGAATAGCGATGCATCAGAAAGAAAATATTGAGATTGATTACCACCCAGAGATAGAAGATAAATTAATTGAAAATCTGAGCGAAAAAAATAAAAAAATTCTGGTAGCCTCACCATCCTCAGAAGAAGAAAGCGTTAAACTTATAAAAAAGTGTCAGGAGAAAAATATAAATCTTTACATTTTGCCCAAAGTTCATCAATTTTATTTCTCAGGAGAAATTGAGAGTGTGGATGGCGTTCCTCTTTTTTCTGCTGTTACTCTTCCAATTGAAAAGTTTCCTGCTTCTTTTTACAAAAGGAGTATTGATATCTTTTTTGGTTTTATAATTTTTATGATTTTTCTAATTTTCCTGCCACCTATCGCTTTTGTGATAAAATTAACTTCCAAAGGACCTGTGTTTTTCAGACAGAAAAGGATTGGATATAAAGGGAAAATTTTTAAAATTTATAAGTTCAGGACAATGAAGGATACTGAAATTGATATTCCCTATACACTTGAAAATGACCCGAGAATAACAAAAATAGGAAAATTTTTGAGAAGATTTTTTATAGATGAAATTCCTCAAATTATGAATGTTTTAAATGGAGAAATGTCAATTGTGGGACCAAGACCAATTTCAGTTGAAGATAAATTTTTTATCTCTCAGAAAGATTTTGATTTGAGGTTGAGAGCTAAACCTGGAATTACGGGATGGGCTCAAATACATGGTTTGAGAGGAGGACACAGAGAACCTTTTGAGAGATTTCAGTATGACCTTTTTTATATTGAAAACTGGAATATATGGCTTGACTTAGCAATTGTTCTTTTAACTCCATTTTCTATCAAAAATGAAAAAAGAAATTAATTTCTCTGCTTATTATTCTATCGGGTTTTTCTTTCTTTTTGTGATAGGAACGCTCCTTATATATAAACCTGCTTATGATTATACAATAGCTAAAAATATGGCAGGGTTTATATTCTGTCTTGTTCTTTCTGCTCTTTATATTATGGAAAGAAAAGGGATTAAAAGATTTAACCTGAGTTTCTGGCTTTTTACTATTTTCTCGTTCTGGATTCTTGTATCTTCCTTTTATGCTCCTTTCAAATATGGAGCATCTCCAACACTTGAAAATTATCTTCTTTACTTTATGATTTTTATAATTGCAAGAAGTATTGGAATAAAAAAGGAATGGATTTTCTTCTGGATTGCTTCAGGATTTATTGCTTCTATCATCGGAATTGGTCAGTATATTGGACCAAGGCATTATGCAATTTCAACTTTTGGAAATCCAAATTTTTTTGCAGGGCATATTA
>JAGHCG010000126.1 GCA_021160565.1 bacterium
GAAATATTTTGTATGTGGTGAATGGATGCGTATAAATGTAATAATCCGTTCATCATCCTCATTTAAGAAAGAACCTTTAACTATACAAATAATAGACCCCAAAGACCACATTATCCTTTTTAGAAATCTTTATCAAGATATAGAAGCAGGAACGACTTCAATACCGATTGATTTTGGAATTCCGGACAATTTCCCTCCTGGAGAATATTTACTCAAAGTTATCTCAAAAACATTCGGACGCGATACTTTTGAATTCAGGGTTAATATTCCAAAAGAGAGAGGAAGATTTAAAATGTTTACTGCAAGCAATCTGGGATCAAGATGGTTCCCCCCAGATTTTACTATAGATTATGTGAGAATAATGGCAGAAGATGGAATTACCCATGACGTGACCATTTATCCACTTACTTGTTGGTTAAATATTGGAGAAATAAAATCCGATATAAGAACGAATGCATATGCGCAATCTCTTTTATTAAGAGATTATCAACTACCTGCTCCTGAAACTGCAGAATTACCTTCCCGCATGAGATTGGCATTAATCAGATTAAGTGCACATGGAATAAGATTCTGGCCAGTAACAATGGGCTGGGAGGTTGACCCTGTAGTAAGAACACCTCAACAGCAAATAAGAGATAAAATGGGACTGGCACGGAGAGTTTATTTGGGACTGAAATATCCCTGCCAGGATGGTTTCTTATGGAATGAAAGCAACTGGTGGAAAGTAGATAGAAACAAACTTATAAAAGAATGGAGCAGAAAAACTGGTTGGCCTGCAAATTCTCTAAAGAGACATATAGAAAGACAGGGAATACTCCTATCAGGAAAAGACCTTAAAGCAGCACTATCCTTCCATGAATTTATGGCAAAAAAGTTATATCCTGAGAGTTACCGCAGGTGGGAAAAATTTGTAGAAGAAATAAGGAAAGACATAACAAGTGCAGGTTCACCTGACTTCTATTATATCAACTGGCCTGTATGGTGTTCTGAACCTCTGGAAGGGATAATGTGTTATCATCAAGTAGAACAGATATGCGAGCCTTATATGCTTTTGAACGATTGTGCTTTTGTGAAGCGGAAAGGGAAAAAATTCTGGGCAGGACTTGAAATTTTTCCTGAATCAGGAACAGGAGAATATCTTACGCGACAACTTCTACCCGCACTTCTCTATGGAGTGGAAGGTTTCTGGGTAAACAGTATGCATGGTTACCAGCAATATCTGAATCTTAATCCAGGAAGTTTCATAAGAGAATCTTTTGTCCATCAGGCAGTTTCCGATATAAGAAATGTTCTGGAACCAGTTGGAACACGTCTTCGCAACACAGATTATTATGCTGAACTGGGAATTTACTTTCCAAGAGCTGCATGGGTTCAAGGAGGAAGATATAACTTTGCAGGTGATGTTTATCATAAAAGAGTAAGTGCTGCATTAATTGCATCCTTTTATGCTCACATTCCTGCTAAGATTATATTTGATGAGGATTTGAAAGAAGAAAAGGCTGATGTAAAAGTTTTGCTTTTACCAGGATTGAAATGTGAAATCACCACCGAAGATTTAAAATCTCTTCAGAATTTTAAATTAAAAGGAGGCATTATCATCCTTGGGAAAGGAACATCTCCTTTTTATAATGCCCTGGGCAAGGAAACAAATTTAGATTTCAGTATTTTTAAAGATTATGATTATGTGGATTGGTTCACCACCGACAATTATATAGAAAAAAGAGAAAGGTTAATTTTTCTTGCGAATGAAATGAAAAAAACTCTGGCTCCTTATATCAAACCACCTTTGGAAATAGAAGACCCTGATATATGGTATTCTTTGTTAAAGGGAAAGGACAATACTGGAAGAGACCTAACATGCCTGGTCGCTATAAACCAGAATTTTCCTGAAGGATTCAAACCCTGCCATTTATGGAAAATGACCTCTGTATTCCATACGGTGTTGCCTGTCTATCGTGAGGTAAAAGTCCCTTCTGAATTTTTATATGCTTATGACCTTCTGGGAGGAAAACCACTGGAAATAAAAGATAGAACCATCCCCCTTGATTTTCGCCGATTCCCTGCTAGAATTATTGCTTTATCTTCTTATCCTTTAAAGGCAGAACATTTGCGTGAGAAAAAAGAAAAAGAGTATAAAAGAACAGGTGAAAAAAGCATGAAATTAAATATTGTTTCGGATGTGGATGTATTTTTCCCTGAGAAAATAAGTAGAGCACTTAAGGAAAACAAAAAAATTTATGTAATGGTAGATAGAAGATTTCCTTATCCCAACAATATCATAGTAGAAAAATTAAAAGAAAAGGGGCTACAGGTTTCCTCTTCTCTTAATCCACAGGAAGAAAATGGCATCCATCTTTTATTCTCTTCTTCTTATAGAGATAGTTATGAAGATATCCTTCCAATCAGATTAACAAAAAATATTCCGGGTAAAGGGAAAGCATTTATGACATTTCTGAAAGCTTATTTACCAGGAGCCCGAGATACAATTTTTATTTCTTCATCCGACAGGGAAGGCGTGGAAAAATCTTTAAATAAAATCGTAGCTCTTTCAAAGGCCACAAAAGTAAGTAAAGAAACTCGCCTGATTCCACCCCGTATCCGGGAAGGAGAACCAAGCAATTTATTAGAAGATACAACAAAAATATGGGGTGGCAGGCTTACCACTGTAAAGGTGGCAGGAGATACAGTTGCTGTGGGAGCTGCTGAATGGGGTAATAACCTGTTTTTACTTGATGATGAAAATGGGAAATTGAGAGTCTGTAGAAAGGCTGGCCGTTTTTATGTTGATAAACTCTGGATTTCAAAAGATGGAGAAAAAATTGGTGCAGAAGCAATCTACCCGGAAGATGTAAATGGATATCTTGAACTATACGATAAAAATGGCAATCCCATTGCACGCTTTGCCAGAGATGGAATCAATAGTCTTGAAAATCGCGTCTATACTTCCAATGCAAGAAGAAAAGATATTTTTGATTTTGCCATCTCTCCTGATGGAAATTTGGTCTACTCCAGTTCAAATCTGGGACTTTCTGCAATCAGAGATGATGGAAAAATTATCTGGAGGCATGATTACAGAAGATACTATACCAACTTGGAAATTTTACTGAATAAGTGGGCTGGAAGAATTGATTTAACACCAGATGGAAAATATCTGGGAGTGGCTCTTACTCATGAATTATGTGGAGGAAGCATTAAGTATGACGGTTTTTCAAGAGTACGCAAAGTTGACGCTTTGACAGGACAGATACTATGGGAAAAAATAATACAAAACCCCAACATACTTGATATTAAAATTTCTCCAGATGGAAAAAGTATAGCAATTCTGGACTCTTATTATGGGCTGGTCATTTTAAGGGACGGAAAAATCATAAAAAAGCGGGCAGGGAAATTTAAAAGAATATGCTGGAGTAAAGATTCAAAGAAATTATATGTAATTGGTGAAAAGACGGAGGGTAGAACTTTTGGATTCAGAAGAAGATTCCATTCAGTTTTAGCTTTGGATTGTAATGGTATCCCTCTATGGCAATTTGACCAATCAATCCCAATTATTGCTCTGACATCCACAGATGATGGGAAAGTTGTCTTTTCTGATACTGGTAGAAAGATTAAACTTCTATCAAATAACGGTAAAATTTTATGGACAATATCTCTGGAAGCAACTGGGAATATTTATACAAATGGGGAGTATCTTTATGCCTGTGATTGGCATGGTAATGTTTACAAGTTTTCTTTATCTTCAGGAAAATTATTATGGAAAAACAATCTCACAGATCATATATGGAGGGACGATATAGAAAAACTCCCTAACACTCCCTTTTCTGGAAAAACATTCAAATTCCATAAACGAAAAATATGCAAAAAACCCATGGAAGGAAATAATATAGCCACTGAAGCAAAAGTCAAAGTAGAAGGTATAGGTGCATGGTTCACCACACCCAGATTGTTAATTGAGCCTCAAAAGTTAATTGATGGAAGATTGAATAATCTTGAAAAACCATGGATGAGTTTTGGTAGACAATTTAATGCAGGAAATAATGGTAGTTATGTATGGGCAGAATTCTCCTGGCCATATTATGTTTTTGTCAAAGGACTTTCTATACATGAAGATGAGAGATATCCAGAAAGCTGGCCTTACGATTGCTGTGTTCAGATATGGGACGGAGAAAAATGGATAGATGCTGGAGCAAGTATAATGTGTTCCGGCCCATGGCATAATTTACTCCTGAATAAACCTGTAATGACTAAAAAACTGCGATATTGCGTTACCTCCATACTATCAAACAATCTCTGGACAGATGAAATACGGGTGATTGAAGGAGATATTGAAGAAACAGATACAGGGCTGTGGTGTGATATTTATTATGTTAAATCCTGGGATAATTCTGTTTTAAACTCTTTCACCATTCACAATAGCAGGAAGATAAAAAGTATTAGAACCACTCTTGGCGGTTTTTCCTACAATGAACTTTCAAAATTGGTCGGTAGAAGAGAATTCTATATTCTCAGTTTTCATGGAAAAATTTTTATTCCGGAAGATGGAACTTTTGAATTCAAGACTATATCCGACGATGGTCTTTTTCTTAAAATAGGGGAAAAGGAGGTTATAAATGATTGGACACTTGGTAGAAGCAAGAAATATGGAAAAGTAGAATTGAAAAAGGGCTGGCATGAATTTAAAATGAAATATTTCCAGGCAAAGGGTTTAGCAATGCTTGAAGGTTTAAAATGGAAAAAGAAAGGAGATGATAATTTTAAAATAATTCCTCCATTTTACTTAAAAATAGATAAAAAAGATACTTCAGAATTTATCAAAGAAAAACTCTCAGAAAATCTATTAGAAGGAGATATTGATACCGGTTTTGATAAAGGGATAAATCCTTTTAAAGGAAGAGGAGAGGGCACTACCAGAATAATTTCTATAAATGGCAATAATATGGTAGAATTCTCTGATATATCAAAAGAAGGGGAATGTAATGATTCCTGTTTTTCTTTAACTCTGGGAAAGAACTCCAGCTTGGTAAAAAGAATAAATGAAATTTATAATAGTCCAGTAGGGAGCAAACTGGTTGATTTCGTTTATGAATTCAAATTAATAAGATTGCGTGCTTCCAATGCTCCTGTTTCCAAAAATATACTGGCTATGATTGAATTCCATAACTGGGACAATAATCTTATACCCCGTAGGCCAGTTGCCGGTCCCAGTTTCTTTTCTCTCCCGGGTTATAAAGATAAAAAGATGAAAGTGGTTAACCATAAAGTATTTCCAAACTTCAGATTTACCATAATACCAAATGGGGGGAAGAGAAAAATTACTGGAATTACCTTCACTTTTATTGTGAGGGTGGCCAGATATGGAAATGTAGAATCCTACGGGATTGATGATTTAGCAGTATACGAAGTTATACCCTTGGATGAATAAGAATGGAAAAACTTAAAACAGAAAATGGAATTATCTGCAGTTTACCTGAAGATACTTTTGGCTATTTCGGCTGGCCAACTGTTGCAAAAACGGAAAGCGGAACTTTGGTGGTTGTAAGTTCCGGTATGCGGATGTATCACATCTGTCCTTATGGCCGGACTGTTTTTTTAAAAAGTAAAGATGAGGGAAAGACCTGGACAGGCCCACGGATAATCAATGATACACCATTTGACGATAGAGATACAGGAATAATTGCACTTGGAAAGAAAAAGTTACTTATAACATGGTTTACAAGTGATACAAGAAAGGTGGTGGAGAAAAAAAGAAATAAAAGGGAATGGCAGGAGTGGATAAATGCTGTAAAACCAGGTTGCCGATGGATGAATGATGATAATAAAAAGAAATTTCTTGGTTCATGGATAAGGGTAAGTAAAGATGAAGGAGATACGTGGGATACCCCTGTAAAGGTTCCTGTCTCTACACCCCATGGTCCTATAAAACTCAGAAGTGGAAAGATTATTTACCTGGGGAAAGAACCAGAGACGCAATATATAAAGGCAATGATAAGTTCTGATGATGGGATTACCTGGAAGGAAATAGGGAGTGTGCCACTATTTCCCGGTACTATCCCGGATAATTATGTAGAACCTCATCTGGTAGAATTACCTTCAGGAAAACTCCTTGCTCATATTAGATTCCAATCAAGAGGAGGATTTGATGTTACAAAGGTGGGATTGGTTTCTTTCAGTATCATGCAAACAGAATCAAAAGATGGAGGAAGAAGCTGGTCAATTCCAGAACCTTTAGGCTTCCATGGCTCTCCTCCTCATCTTCTACTTCATTCATCAGGGGTTTTAATTTGCAGTTATGGATACAGAAAGTCTCCATACGGTCAGAGAGTCTGTATAAGTGATGATGAAGGAAAAAGCTGGCGACATTTTATAATACGCGATGATGGACC
>JAGHCG010000123.1 GCA_021160565.1 bacterium
AAATCACCTTTTATTATAAAAGCAGAAGAAAGTTTTTCGTATATCTTTTCGCTCTTTTTTTCTTTTAGAGATTTTTGCCAGAAAGAAATGGCTTTTTCAATATTCCCATAAGAAAAGTAATAATCTCCCTTCTTTTCATTTTCTTTCGCAGGAGAGAAAGATTCCTTCAAACAGCCTGAAAGGATAAAAAGAAGTAGAATAAAAAATAATCTGAGGAAGTCTTTCATTTGTTCAGTGTATTTATTCTTTTAAGTCTTCTGTATAAAATCCATATCATAAGAAATAAAGCTACTCCCATTATTATTCTGCTTATCACACTTTCTCTTCTCAGAATTGAAGGCCAGAGTGTGAATATTGATAAAATTATTGTGATATCTTCCCAGATAGGTGTTTTTTCCAATTTCTAATTTCTCCTTTATTTATTTCTGGAAGATGATTTTTTCAATAAAACTTTCAGTAAATCCTTTAATTCAATTTCAGCAATTCCTATTCTCATATCAGCACATCCATAAAATATTCTCAGAATTTCTCCATCCAGAATTGCTCCTGTAGGGAAAACAACATTTGCAACATTCCCTTCCTTTTCCCATCTGTGTGAGGGTTCAAAAAGAGGAAATGGGAGTCTGGAAATTTCCTTTGATGGGTTTTCAAGTTCAAGTAAAGATACTCCGGCTCTGTAAATTCTATTTTTATCAACTCCATGATAAAGAAGGAGCCAGCCATAATCTGTTTTTATTGGAGATGGGCCTGCTCCAATTTTGCTCATCTCCCACGAATATTTTGGTTTAAGAACTATTTTTTCTTCAATTTTCATAAAATACTCTTCCCAGAATTCTTTATACTTTAATTCAAAAAAGTCATCAAAAAAAACTATCTGAACATCTGGCTCAATTCTGTGGAGCATAGCATATTTCCCATCAATTTTTTCAGGGAAAAGGCATCCATCCTTATCCCAGACGATGATATTTTCTCCCCTTTCTTCAATTTGCTGTATCCAGAAATCCTGATATCTCTTTGAATGGGATATCTCAAGTGCTTCAAGAAATGTTATATTTGGACTTACTATACCTATCTTTTTAAATTTTAATAAATTCTCTGATTCAGCGGCAGCAATCCTTGCATTTTTTCCATCAAAGGCAGTATAAAGAAGGAAAAATTTATCCTCAATCTTTGTCAATCGCGGGTCTTCAACTCCCTGCTTTTCATAGTCCTCTGTGGGGGTTAAAATTGGAAAGTCAAATTTTTCAACAGAGTTTCCATTTACCTTTAAATAAC
Organism: bacterium; assembly: GCA_021160565.1. Lineage (GTDB taxonomy): Bacteria > Ratteibacteria > UBA8468 > B48-G9 > JAFGKM01 > JAGHCG01. Next base: position 1,276 of record JAGHCG010000123.1, read on the forward strand.
CAAGTCGGGAGTAATTTTCACATTTTATTGCTCTATAAATGATGTGGATTCCATCCTCATACGCTATTGCGGTGGGATTAAAAACACCTTCTTCTTCCCATTCAAGGCTTGGCTCATATAGAAGGTTTCTCTTCACCTCTATTTTTCTTTTCATCTTCACCCCAGTTATAGTGCCGGGAGGGGGACTCGAACCCCCACGGCATACGCCATACGCCCCTCAAACGTACGTGTCTACCAATTCCACCATCCCGGCATCCTCCATCCCAGTTGAGGCTAAACCTTAACGCCTGACTGGTCTCTCCCCTGGAGTAAAGGTTTAGCCTCATTCATTATATTATACCCTTTCCTTTTTCAAGGTAAAGTTCTGCACATTTCCTTGCGAGTTTCCTAACTCTGCCTATGTATCTCACTCTTTCACTCACACTTATTGCTTTTCTCGCATCAAGGAGATTAAATATATGAGAGAGTTTAAGAATGTAGTCATAAGCAGGGTAAATCAATCCTTCATTTAAAATTCTTTCACTTTCCTTTTCAAATCTATCGAAGATTTCAAAAAGAAGCGAGATATCTGCTTTTTCAAAACTGTAAATTGAATATTCTCTTTCTCTCTCTCTAAAAATATCTCCATAAGAAATTTCTTTATTCCAGGCAAGTTCATAAACATTTCTCTTTTTTTGAAGAAAATTTACAATTCTATCAAGTCCATATGTAATTTCAACAGATGGTGGAGAAAGGTCTATTCCTCCTGCCTGTTGCATATATGTAAACTGGGTAATTTCAAGACCATCAATCCATACTTCCCATCCTACTCCCCATGCTCCAAGAGTTGGCGCTTCCCAGTTATCTTCAATAAATCTTATATCATGGTTTTCCACTTCAATCCCAATAAACTTTAAACTTTCAAGATAAATATTCTGAATGTTCTCAGGAGGGGGTTTCATTATAACCTGTATTTGATGATGCATATATAACCTTACAGGATTTTCTCCATATCTTCCATCGGCAGGTCTCACAGAGGGTTCAAGATACACAACATTCCACTTTTTATTTCCAAGAATACCGAAAAATGTAGCAGGATTTAAAGTACCCGCTCCAACTTCTACATTATAGGGACGCCATAAAACACAACCCCTTTTTACCCAGAAATCCTCAATTTTTCTCCACGTCTTTTGAAAATCCATCTTCCTCTCCCAATGGTTTTATTTTACTTGAGTTAACATTTATGTCAATCTTTGTTTTTTAATCAGGAATGGGAATAAAAAAGTAAAAGGTAAATACCTGAAAGTACTATTGAGATAATTGTAAGGGGTCCTCCATATTTAAGATAATCTCTAAATCTTATAGGAGAGGAAGTTTTCTCAGAAATCCCTGCTATTACAATATTTGCAGATGCTCCAATTAATGTTCCATTTCCACCAAGACAACTTCCAAGAGATAAAGCCCACCATAGAGAGTTAACTTCTGTCATGTTTAATTTTGAACTCATTGCAATTATAACCGGTATCATTGCTGCTACAAATGGAATATTATCAATAATGGCAGAGAAAATGGCTGAACAAGAAAGCACTATGAATATAAGAATTCTGTAATTCCCTGTTATACTTATTACCTTATGAACTACCAAATCTATCACGCCTGCTTTTTCAATACTTCCAACAAGAATGAATAAACTTGCAAAGAAAATTAGAGTGGACCATTCAACCTCTCTCAGTACTTCATCTGGATGAATTCCAGCAAGTAATAAAAGGAAAGATGCTCCCGAGAGAGCAACAATAGAAGGTTCCACATTTAGACGTTCATGAAAGAAAAACCCAAGAATTACAAAAGAAAAAACAAAGCATGCTTTTTTCAGAAGTTTAATATCCTTTATTGCCTTTTCAGGAATGATAGAAATACTCTCTGTTTTAAAATATCCTCTTAAATTTGATTTTTTCCCTTCAACAA
>JAGHCG010000018.1 GCA_021160565.1 bacterium
ATATTTACCTTGTGTTTTATATTATTTAACATATAGGATTATACCTAAATGAAAACCCTGTGTCAAGTTTAATTTGTTAATGCGATTAACCACAAGTCAGATGTGGCTTATTCCCTTAATCAGAAATTATTGTCCCATTTATGTAGAGTGCTTATATTTAAACTCAATAACTATGGGTAAGATGTTTATATCCCTGTAACGCATTTTTTACTCTCTCATAATTTCTCTTGAGTGTTTCTATTTTTTTCCTTTTAAAATCAGGGTCTTCAAATATCTGATAAATAATTGCTCCTTCACATGTAGAAGGAACAGGAAGGTCCAGTGCATAACATATAGTTGGAACTATATCAACCAGCCATATTGTTCTTTCAAGTTCAATTCCTTTCTTTATACCTGCACCATAGCAGATAAATAATCCCTTCATAGAACCTATGCTGTATTCTCCAGTGGTAATCTGTCTTCCATGTTCTCCAGAAAATTCAGGCCTTATTCCATATACTACATCTCCGACTAAATCTCCATAAAGTCCAAGAATTCTTGCATTTTCCTTTTTTAATGCAAAAACAATAGGTTTTTTTCCTGTTTTTTTATCTGTATAATCATAAAGTGCATTTATAATTTCCTCTCTCACCTTATCATAATCTTTATCTTTCACTATCCCAGATTTATATCTACTTTTAAGATTCACATTTACATAGACAGAAAGGAAAGGGATGGCCTTGCTTTTTGTTAAATCTATTTTTTCTTCGCCATTTTCTTCTTTGAAAACTAAAAGCCCTTTTTCTCTGAGTATTTTCCCCACATTAAAATATTCAAAATCTTTATCCATTCTTCCCTCCGTAGGAGTGGCTCCATGGTCAGATGTGATAATTACAATTGTTTCTTCAAGATTAATCGCCTCTATTATCTTACCAATCATACGGTCAAGACTGGAGTAAAAACTATCCTCTATTTTCTGAACCCATTCTATATCTTCCTTTTTCTCTGGGTCTATCTTATTGAAAATATAATGATAAGTATGGTCTGGACAGTGGGCATGCATAAAAAAGAGTTTCCATTCTTTATTTTTAAGAAGATAATTCGCTGCTTCTCCCAGCCAGGTATTTTCAATTTCTACTTCTTCAAGATATGTATCAATATCATACCATTCCCACCAGAGAACTTCTTCCATAACCCTGATTGGTAATCCTGATAAATTTTTTAATTCTTCCCCAATACCTGCAGGATAAAAACCTTCTTCAAACTGTGCAATCCCGGTAAAATATAGAGAAATATGTTCTCCATTTTCAGAAAGTTTCAGAAGCTTCGCTATAAAAGCACCTTCCCTTTCTCCCTTCTCTGTTTCAAATCTATCCCATATTTTCTCACTCCATTCTCCTTCCTTTATCGTAAATAAAGGATGGGATTTTTTATCTTTATAAAGAGAAACACTTCCTCCCTTTTTAATTAATAAAAAATATCTGTTCGGTTTCACTTCCAGAAAAGAATTCCTTCCTCCCAAGTAAATTTCTGCTTCCAGATAATCATTTTTCCCAGACACATTTTCTCCCCACCCAGTGGCTTTTTTTAATTTTATCGGTTCAGCAAATGGTTTTTCTTCAGTTGTAAATAATTGACGGTCTGAAAGATGATTAAGTTGATACCATAAGTGAAGTAGTTCTCCATTTTTATTCATTCTCCAATCATTTACATGAAGACCCGCACCTCCTATCTGTATAATATTTTTTGCTCTCGGTGGCCATGATGTTGGATAATTCAAAATAATACTTTGTTCTTTTATTACTTCCCATATGTATTCTGCCTTTATCTCCTTAGATGAAAAAGCCTGATGTGCTTCCTCAAACAAAGGACTTTTACCTGGACTGTGAAAACATATTATCTGATGAGTACCTGTCCAGGATCCTGTTGCAATTGCGGTCCAGTTCGGAGGAGTGATTGTTGGATGAGGAACAAGACAATTTTTACCCCACACTCCATTTTCTATAAGTTTTTTTACATTTGGCATTTTACCCTCTTTTGCACATCTCAAAATAGATTTTGTAATTGGCGCATCAATTCCTATCACAACTGCTTTCTTTGCTTCATTCATTTTCGCCTCCCCTGTTTTTATTTATAAACTGTTTAATCCTGCTTTCTCAACACAACTTATCCCTTCTAAGAAAGGGTAAATAACCTACTCTTCTTTTTAATTTTGTAAATATTTAGTGAACTGTGTTTGCATTTAATTTACACCATATAATTCTATTTGTCAATTTTTGTCTCCGAACTAATTTTCAACTTAGCATATTATATCACATCTTTATTATACCCCCCCCCGAATTTGTCAAGAGATGTGAAAACCCTTGATACACAATGGATTTAAGGATTTTTTAAAATACACTGAAGAAGTTGATAAAGATAGGTAACACCTCCTTGCCTCTGGAAAAAATCAGATTTAAGTAAAATAGACCAGAAACAAGGAGGGACAGATGTCACATAAATATACAGGGAAATTTATTCCCTACAGCAAAAACAATCTACCAAAAAGGATACCACAGATAGTATATGAA
>JAGHCG010000207.1 GCA_021160565.1 bacterium
CGGATACACAGTAAATCCTGATATTGAATTTATAGAAGAAATTAAAAAAATTCTTGGCAGTACTTCTATTCACTTAGGATTATAAATGAAACCGCCAATAAAAACTCTGTGGTGGGAAGGGGAAAGTTTGTTTTTGATTGATCAGAGAAAATTACCAGAAAAAGAAGAAGTTATTGAAATTAAAAATGTGAAAGAAGTATGGAAGGCAATAAAGGAATTGAAAGTAAGAGGAGCACCTGCAATTGGCTGTACAGGTGCTTATGGAGTTGTAATCTCTTCTCTCAATATAAAAACAAAAAACTATGAAAAATTTATTGAGAAACTCAAAAAAGATATTGAATATCTGAAAACTTCAAGACCTACTGCCTATAATCTCTTTTTTGCACTTGAAAGAATGGAAAAACTGATAGAAAACTTTAAAGAAAAAAATATAGAAAAATTGAAAAAAGAGATTCTAAAAGAAGCTGAAAAAATTTATCTTGAAGACCTTGAAAGTTGTTATAAAATTGGACTTTATGGTTCAGACCTTATAAAAGAAAACATGAACATTCTGACACATTGCAATGCTGGAGGACTTGCAACCACTGGATATGGAACAGCCCTTTCTGTATTTTTTGTAGCAAAAGAAAAAGGTAAAAACTTCCATGTGTTTGTAGATGAAACAAGACCAGTACTTCAGGGAGCAAGATTAACTGCCTGGGAACTTGAAAAAACAAAAATCCCCTATACTTTAATCTGTGATAATATGGCAGGGTATCTGATGTCTCAGGGAAAAATTGATATGATAATTGTGGGAGCAGACAGAATTGCAATGAATGGAGATACAGCAAATAAAATTGGGACATATTCTCTTGCAGTACTTGCAAAATACCATAAAGTTGATTTCTATGTTGCTGCTCCATTTTCCACATTTGACCCATTTATAAAAATAGGAAAAGAAATACCTGTTGAAGAAAGAAATCCTGATGAAGTAAGGAAAATAAAAGGAAAATACATATCCCCGAAAAGTGCTCCTGTTTACAATCCTGCTTTTGACATAACTCCGGGTAAATTGATTAAAGGAATAATAACTGAAAAAGGAATAATAACTCCCCCCTACTCCACAAACATAAAAAAATTCCTCTCCCAATAACTAAGTCCTTAACCACCAATAACTTCTCACCCCCGGGGTGCAGTGAACCGACATTTTAGAAATTGAAGGAGCATATAAAAAGAGGTTTACTCAAAAAAAAGATATGTTAAAATATAATGGGGCGGTTAGCTCAGCGGTTAGAGCGTCCGGTTCACATCCGGAAGGTCACAGGTTCAAATCCTGTACCGCCCACTCATAGAGCGTCAGTACAAACTTGATTGGGAAGAGTGTAGAAGTGTGAGAGGCGGAGAGAAAAACAGGATTTGAAGTGAGTCCTGTTTATGAGTTGCGACGAATAGGAGCAACGAATAGGGCGAGTGGCCGACCGCAGGGCTTTGCCCAAAGGCGCCAAATCCTGTACCGCCCACTTATAGAGCGTCAATGAATAAAAAGCCCTCCCTTTAACAATTTTTTATTGTCATAAATCAGATTTCAGGTATAATAAGGAAGTTTAGTATGTTAAAATAATTAAAAATGGAAAGATATAAAAAATCTCTGGAAATTGTGAAGATAAATGGAGAATTTTTGAAAAAAGAAGTGGAAAGGAGAGAAGTATTGAAAACATTTAGGTATGATACAAAACTTGTTCAGGATATTGAAAGTGAAAAGAAGTTCCTCAGTTTTATAGAAAAAAATTTCCCGGACGATGGATGGATAACAGAAGAATCTGGTGAGAAAAAATCTTCTTCTGGTTATACCTGGATAATAGACCCGCTTGATGGAACAGTAAATTATTCAAAAGGTATTCCCCACTGTGCTATTTCAGTTGCATGTATTGGAGAAAAAGAAAAGTTTGGAATTGTTTATGATTTTTTCAGAGAAGAACTTTTCACAGGAATAGATGGGGAAGGAGCTTTTTTGAATGGAAAGAGGATAAATGTGAGTTCAGTTGAAAAACTGGAAGATGCAATTATGAGTGCTGGTTTCTGGAAAGGGAAAAAGGAAATAGAAACTGGTTTTAAAATCTTTATGGAATTTTCAAAAAAAGTAAAGAAAATAAGAATGATGGGGTCTGCTGCACTTGAAATATGTTATGTTGCCTGTGGAAGATTTGATATGTTTATTGAATTCAGTCTTCACATCTGGGACATTGCTGCTGGGAAAATTATTCTAGAACAGGCAGGAGGAAGTTTAATTTCTGACAAAATAAATGGAATAGAAATTTTTATAGGAACAAATGCGAAATTAAAGGAGTTGATGGAAAAATGGAAAGACAGACAAAAAGAATAAGAGAAAAGGTTGAAACAATTGTAAAACCTGTTGGAGACTTAATAGAAAAATTCAACTCTTTCATGAAAAAACTTGAAGGTAAAACTTTTCACAAAGAAGGAGTTGTTGAAGTTGATGGATTTGTTAAAAATCTAATTGAAGAAGTTAAGGATGCTGAACAGGGAATACTTGGCTTTTTTGCTGAAATTCTTTTTATGCAACATCTTTCTGAAAGGATGGCAGAGGTTGAAAATGAAATCACTCTTGTTGAAATTCTTGGAGAAAGAGCAAAAGATTTACTGAAACCGGATTTTATAAATATTTTCCTTCAGAGAGAAAATGGAACTTTTTCTCTTGTATACAGTTATCCAGAGGAAAAAAGTGATGAAGGTCTTCTGAAAATAATTGAGAAAAGTTTTGCCACTGGTGAAAGTTTTATCTACACAAATAAAAAATTAAAAGATGGCCTTTTTTCTTTGCTGGTTGTTCCGCTGAGAACAACAAAAGAAAAATTTGGTTCTATTGTCATCGGTAGAAAAGGAAAAAGAAATTTCAAATCAGAAGAAATAACCCTGTTGATAGCAGGTTGTTCCGTTGTCAGTTTCACAATATCAAATGTAAAGTTGATGCAAAAAATAATAAGAGATGAAAAACTTGTGACTATTGGAGAGACAATTGCTTCTCTTTCCCATGATATAAAAAATTTGCTTACCACTCTTGAAAATGGAATTTTTCTTCTTGATGCAGGTATAGAAGATAAAGATTTTAAAACACTTACCAAAGCAAAAGAGATTTTGAAGAGAAGTTATGAAAAAATGAAAAACCTTGTTCTCTCCATGATAGATTATACAAAAGAAAGAGAAGTTGAATTCACATTTACCGATTTAAATTCTCTAATTGAAGATACTGTAAATTCTTACAAAGAAACTTTCAAAGAAAAGAAAATAAAAGTAATTCTGAAACTTGATAAAAATTTACCTGAAGTTTCAATAGACCCTTATAGATTTGATAGGCTTCTTTCAAATTTAATTCAGAACTCAATAGATGCTGTGGAAGAGGGAAAAGGGATAATTGAAATAGGAACTCTGTATATGAAAGAAAAAAGCCAGTTTCTTTTATGGATTGAGGATAATGGATGTGGAATATCAGAAAAAAATATAAACAGGATTTTTGATATTTTCTATTCAACAAAAGGTTCCCGTGGCACAGGATTTGGTCTTGCAATTGTTAAAAAGATTGTGCAGGAACACAATGGAAGTATTGAAGTAAATTCTGAACCAGGAAAAGGGACAAAATTTCTTCTGAGATTTCCAGCAAAAACCACTCTCAAATGAAAAAGCCCATAAAAATAATTCTGATTGTTTCAGGTCTGTATGGGATTTCAATTGGAATTTTTGATTTTCTTTTTCCTATTTATCTTGATTTTATTAAAATTACTTTTAAAAATATGGGATGGATTTTTGCAATTTCTTTCATCTTCATTTTCTTTTTTCGCATATATCTTGGACACATCTCTGATTTTATTGGAAGAAAACTGTTTTATGGTTTATCCCTTATAACAGGCGCAATATCACAGAACCTTTCTCCTCTCTTTACTTCCTTTTTCCCTTTAACTTTTTTGAAAACTATCAGAGAAATTTCACTGGCAACAAGAGAAAACTTCCAGCCAGTAGTCGTTTATGAGACAGGGAAAGAAAAATTTCTTGATTTTATTGCAAAAACCAATGGATTAAGTTTTTTCCTTGAAGGTATTGGAATTTTAATTGCTGGTTATCTTCTAATAAAAATAAATGTTAAAATTTCTCTCCTTTTATCAGCAATACCTGTCTGGAGTGGCGTTTTTATTTTTTACC
>JAGHCG010000037.1 GCA_021160565.1 bacterium
ATCTCTTTCTGTGTTAATGGCTTGCTGTAAATTGTAAATTCATCAATGAGTGTACTTTCCTCTCCTTTATGCCCTATATAAAAAAAGTTTCTGCTGTTTTTTTCAAAATCCTCCTTTTCTATCCTTCTTGGCAAATTCTTTTTTATTGGTGGATTTCCATCAACACTTATTTCAAAAGAACTCACATACCAGTTGAAAACAATTAAGTGCCACTTTCCCTTTTCCCATTTGAGTGTATCTGCTGAGGCAATTCCACAACCTTTAAAATCAAAATTGTAAAATCCAGAAATGAGACGGTCGTGTCTTTTTGGTTTTCTGGCAAAACCCATTCTTTCAATGAGCAAAGTACCTCTTTTTGCATACAGGGTGAAAAAGTGGATGTAAGGTCTTGAATCTTTCTCTCCCTTTTCAATCCATTTTAAAGGAGCAACCCAGAAAGATAAACTTCCAGGTTTTGTTAAATCAATATTTTTATCCTGAGTGTAAAAAACAACAATCCCTCCTTTTCCTGTTATAAGAGCCATTCCATATTTTCCTTTTTTGAAAGCAATATTTCCTTCAACCTTTACTGGTTTTTCCTTCCCAAGGGATAAGTCAGCATTTAAACTCTTATTATCAAAACTCAAATAAAAAGTAATGTACTCATTCAATTTTTCAACAGCAGGATTTATTTTTTCCTGAGAAAAACAGACCGAAATTAAACAAAGGAAAATAAATATTTTTTTCATTTTTACTCCTTATTTGAACTCAATAATTTTAAAATCATGCTTTTTCAGTTTAAACTCACATTCATAGGAAGAAATTTTCTTTATAATTTTTCCTGTCTCAATGTCATAAAATTTACCATTTTCAGGAAGATTTAAGAATTTACCATCAATTTTCAATTTACAATTTCCTGTTTTATCAAAACTCACAAGTAAGATGAGGAGTTTTTTATCCTTTGAAAGAACAAGTGGTTCAGCATCAACTCCTTCAATTTTTACAGGGATATAACTGTCCCAGTAATGATAGACCTTACAGTTTTTCTCTCCATATCCAAAATCAAAAAATTTCTTATAAATTTCATCTCTTAATTTGAAATACTGCCACACTTTTATTTCATGTAATAGAGTTGTTCCCAGTAAGGTTCTTTCAACCCATGGTATTTTCTCTTTTTCCTCTCCTCTTATTCCAATCAAAACAAGGGGAACACAGCCAGTTTTAAGTCCGATACTTTCTGTTCTTATAAAATCTCTTGTAAACCTGTCCTGAAAATCATCAAGTCCATATTTCCATTCCCAGTCAAGATTAACTCCAACCCAGGTATTTATTGGAACAATTTGAGTGTTTGTCATATGGGAAACATTTATCCAGGGTTGACCCATTTGATGGACAAGAACAGCAACTCTTTTAAGATATTCTCTCATTTCAAAAATATCAATTCCAGGTCTCAAATTTCCATTATCGTCTATGTAAGGGATACCACTTAAAATATCAAAGTTGGATTTTAAAAAGGTATTATCAAAATAAATTCCATCTATTGCTTTACTTTCAAGCATTTTTTTGAAGTAATAAAGGGCAAAATCCTGAAAACTTTTTACTGGAGAAACACCATATGAAACTACACCGCCTTTTTTCCATTTTCTTGAAGAGAAACTGTCAAGCAACCATTCATCCTGAAATGTGAGAAATTCTTCATTTATGGCTGAACCTCTTGCATTTGTGTAAACAATTACTTTATCTGGTTTCCTCTTCAATACATTTGCAGTTGCGTACATATGCCTCAAATAAGTTTTATATCTGGGAGAATTTTTATCATATCCTTCAATCCATTTTTTAAATTTCTCTTCAGAAACCTTCCCCTTTTCCCTTGTTTCTCTCATCCACTCATAAATGGAAAAATCCTTATTCCTTGGATAGAAGTCCCCACATGGTGTTAGACCTCCCCAGTAATAGCATGAACCAAGGATTGTTGGATTGAAAGTTTCAGGAATAGAAGAGACAAAAACCCATTTTCTCCAGTTAAGTGGTTTTTCAGGCATAGGTTTTGTTGGTGTTGTCTGAAGTGCAAAAATAATCTTTCTTTCCCTTTCCAATCTATCTGGTTTTGTAATAAATCTCACTTTAAGCACCACACAACCTTTTTTCCTTTCAACTATGTGAGTGGAAGTTTTATCATCAAATATCCAGTCCTTATCATTTTTAGCAAACCAGCAAATTCCCTGTTTTTCATTTCCAATCCAGATATATGGGATGAAAGTTCCTTTAAGTGAATTTCTACTTGCATTTTTACTCTCCCATACAACTCCTTTTCCATCTGGAATTTTTCCGCTGTAATTAAATCTCAATCCATCTGTACATATATGCATAAGTTTTGCTATATCTTTTCTTATGGGAATTATAAGATTTATGGCATCAATTTTTGTATCTTTTTTTGGTTTTAAATTTAAATAAATTTTCATCATACCATCAATTTCATAAAACCCTGTAATTTTCGCCTCAACTGATTTTGTTTCCCAGTATGTTTTGAACTTCGCTTTTGATTTTTTTCTCTCAGTAAATTTAAGTCTTTTCTCCTTTATAGGTTCTTCTTTTCCATTTACTTTAACTTCAAATCTCATGGGTGAAGACAAAACAGGAATATTTTCACTTATTACCTGGTTCCATAATCCCTGATTGTTCATAATATGCTTTCTCAATACTGTTTCAACAGTTTTTCCTCTCACCTTTACTGGAGTGAATGGTGGAATAACTTCATCTGTAATTCCAATATTGTTGTTTTCCCATTCAAAAACATATCTCACAAACTCTTTCTTTATTTTTTCTGTTAAAGGTTTTCCATTTTTATCAAAGAACTGTAAAGTTAATGTGTATTTCCCTTCTTTTAAAGGTGGAACTGAGAGAATTTTTTCTGATACTGTTTTTATATTTTTCAATTTCCATTCTTTTATTTTTTCTGTATTTTTTAAAAGGGAAACAACTGCATAATCTATTTTCTCCCTGTTTTTTAAAGCAGAAATATCAGTTTTAATTTTTATTTTGTTTTTGTAAGGATAATATCCAAAATCAAATACAACTATTTTTGTTTCTCTGCTTATAATATTCCATCTCTTAGGATTTTCTTCTATTTTCCAGTTGAATTCCCTTAAAAAATAAACAGTTCTTTCATCAGGTGAGGTTATTAAAATTTTTGTGTAAACTTTTCCTCTCTGTGTATTTTCTTCTTTTATTTCAAGTATTTTACTTTCATAGGGTTTTAGAGTTAAAATTTTTTCAATTTTCCTCTCTGGATTGTTGGACGACTGGCTTAAAAGAAAAGATTTAACTTTTACACTTTTCTCAGAAATATTTTTTATCTCTACTTTTATATCCACATATCCTGATGGATTTTTTAAAGAAAGAATTCTTACAACAGGAGCATTTCTATTCCAGAAAACAACAGGCATTGTTTTTTTATCTTCATAAGCACCAGTTCTTGGAGCCCATTCTGTTTGAATACCTGGCTGTTTCCAGTTTCTTCCAATTCTCAATCCCCATGGATGAAACAAATCTTTTTCTGTTGCTCCGATTGAATTAAATGGAATGGATATTTCAACATTCCACCAACCATTTTCTATTTTTGATTTAAAATTCCATTTTACTCTCCAGAAAGTTGAGACAGGTTGCTGTTTATTTGAAGGATTATATGAGCGGTCATAGATTGCTCCAAGACAGTTAACTATTATGTGGAAGTATCTCAAATCCCCTTCTTTTTTATCTCTGTGAGGGTCTATCCACAATTCAATACTATCATCAAGATATGCTCTTGTATCTGTCTCTGATGGTTTTGCTCTTGAAAGGAGATTACCAGATGGAGGAATTTCTGTTTTAATTGCAAGATATAAATTTTTTCCATCGCTTCCAATCCAGAAAATACCAATTCTTTCCTCAATGTCAGTTGGACTTTTCATAAAACCAATTATTCTTGCTGCATCTTCCCATTCTTTTTCATCTATATTTCCATCAATTACAGGAACTTTCTTTATAAGAGGGAGAGTAACTTCAGGTATTGAGAATGATTTTCCAGCAAGATGAATTGAAAATAAAAAAAAGAAACACACAAAACACCATTTCTTCATAAATCCCCCTTTATAGAAATTTAAACTCAGTATCCTTCGGGGAAAAATAAAGTACCTCTTTCTCCAGGTCCATACCCGGCATTTGGAACTGTCCCTGCTGGTACAGGGACATTATAAAAATGCATAGCGTATCTGTTTCCTTCTGGATGTATATTTGCTGGTGGCTGTTTGAGAGGAACAACCCAGGCAACATTTCCTCCGAGATAAAGAACATTACATCCACCAATTCCTTTTGAAGTACTGCTCCCTCCTGTTCCTCCTCCATGGTTATATTTTACTGGATTGTTATTCAAACTTGTTATAAATCTTTTCCCAATTTCCTGATGCCACCATGGAGCAAATTTTCTATCAGCCATAAGAGCAGTTTCTGGTTTATCCCTTTCCCTCAATCCAATAGCATAGGCATAAGAACATCTTCCAAGTCCTGGAAGACCTGTTTCTGATGGACTTTCTTCTGTTGCAGGACATATGAAAATTTCATAGTTTCTTAAATATTGTGGCCCTTCAATATCATCATCTGTCGGGTCAAGTTGTCCTGTTAAAAGAGCAAGAGAACGGGTGCATGATACAGGAGCGGAGTAATCACCACTTTTTGGCCACTCATATCCAACCCAGTGCCATGTATAATTTGTCTCTTCTGCTTTGGGAAACCAGTCGTCATAATCCTGAGCATACATATGTAAAGCAAGTCCAAGTTGCTTTAAATTGGAAACACAGACAGCCATCTGTGCTCTCTGTTTTGCCCTTGAAAGAGCAGGAAGTAATAAAGAAGCAAGAATTGCTATTATCGCAATTACCACAAGAAGCTCAATTAAAGTAAATCCTCTTTTCATTTTCCACCTCCTTAACTTTATTTAACCCTGAAATGTTTTCCATAAGGGTCTGATGTTGCCCACCCTCTGAATTCGTTATAACTTACCCATCTCACATGACCATCAACAAAAAGAAAGTTCACACCACCTTTTGCTTTTGAATCATAGGGGTATCCTGTTGGATGGAATGGATACCATGAAGAGCCACTATATGGGAAAATACCATTTCCTCCAGTATATCTCCATCCATTTTTATTGCAAGGATTATACCATTCTTCACTTCTTCCTGTTGCATCACCTGCATATATTAAATCTGACTGATAATTCATAATACTTAATTTTCTGGGAGTTCTGTAAAAAGCAGCTCCATTTATTCCTATTGTCTGAGCCCAGTACATATTATTTCCAAATTGAGAGTCAAACGGATCTCTTATTTTTGCAATAATTTTCGCCCATGAACTTCTTGACTCAGGAGAAGAAGGACATATCCATAAAATTCCATTATTTCCCGCGTATGGCATAAGAGCTTGTACCCAGGATATTCCACTGCTCCATGGAGGAACATAATCATTATAGTCGTTTGCATACATATGAACAGCGTTTCCTATCTGTTTTAAGTTATTCATACAGG
>JAGHCG010000169.1 GCA_021160565.1 bacterium
AATAAGGGATATGTAATACAATCCTTTCTTTGTTTTACTTCCCATTATCACTGGTTCAACAAGAAATTCAGAACATCTCACAGGAATTTCAATATCTTTCAAAAAGTATCCAATTATATCTCTAACATCATCATTGAATTTTGTTGGAATGTAATTTGAAAGTTCATCTTCTCCACCTCTTCCATAAGGGAGTAAAGGAAAACTTCCTTTAAGATATGAAATTCCCGGCAATCCACCAATAATTAAACTTTTTCCTTTCCCATATCTATTTAAAACTGCTGCAGTTTCCCCGTTCCTGTAAAATCCAACTACTTTTCCATTCTTCACCTTAAAACTCTGCCTGTAAGCATAAATATTCATAGATGGTATCTCTCCTTCAAATTTTATTGTATCAACTGGTTCTGCATATAAAAGGTCTAATTTTGGTCTCATAAAATGCTGTTTTTTCTCAAGTATTGCTTCCTTAATCCCGAAAATTTCTTTCATAACAGGGATTTCTCTATTGTATTCATCGTAAAGTCCACCACCTGCTACTGAAATCAAATATCCACCATTTTTTACCCATCTGGCAAGTTTTTCTGCTGCTTTCTTCTGGATATGGTCTCCTACAAGAATGAAAACTTTATATTTATTAAGATATCCATCAATAATATCTCTTTCTGAGAGAATATCTACGGGATACTGAAGATGTTTTAAAATGTAAAAAAAGTTCTGCCTTTCCTGTGGATATATTGTGTTTCCAGGTAGTTTTTTATCTTCAAGTTGAATTGATAAATCCCATATATTTGTGGTTTCTGAATATCCAAATGCAATATCTGAATTTATCACCTTTCCATCAATTAAATAATCTTCCACCATTCCCATTGTGTAACTCACTCTTTTAATTCCTTTCAAAACATCAGGATAACCGATAAGGGTGCAACCATCAGGATATCCAAAACCATAATAATCAAGGAAAATAAATCCATTCGCAAAAAGAACCGGTTTATTCTCCTCAATACTTAACATTTTTACCTTTCTATTATTATCATATCAGCAGATTTTAATTCTGGAATTGTTATAACAACTTCATTCTTCAATTTTTTATACTTAAGCCCTTCTCTGAAAAACGGAGACCACACCCTTCTGCATCTTTTAAGATTTTTAACTTCTATTGAAACGTTTTTAAGTTTCGCCTTACTCAGATTTATAACAGGTATAACTGTTGAAGAAGGACTTTCAAGTCGTCCGCATACAACTCCTTTTTCACTAATAACATCCGGCTTTATACCAGCTTCATTTAGAGGAAGTAAAATTATTCTTTCAGCAGTTTTATCTGGATTTTCTATCTCAAAATGATGGGCTCCTGAATGGCAGAAATTCTGATTTCCACCACCTTTACCCATAGGTAATTTTTTAAGTCCTTTTTTAATATAAGAAAGTCCTGGTAAAAATCCGCAGTAATAAACCTCTCCTTTTCCATAATTGTTTTTTATAACTGCTGGATTCCCATCAGAAATATATTTTCCAAGAATTTCAGCACTTTTTTCAGGAGCAAACTCTTCCTTTACACATAAAATATCAAGAGAAGAATTTTCAAAATTAATTTTATCCACTGGTTTTTCAAATAACAATTCAAGTTTTGCTCGTAAAGGTCCATAATATCTTTTCAAACTTTTAACTTCTCCTCTTCCTGTAAGTTCATCTATAATTTTAAAGGGCTGGTCAAACTCATCTTTTCTTCCAGCACCAGATGTTGCAAATAATATCCCACCATTTCTTACCCATTCTTTTAATTTCTCTGCTGCTTTCTTCTCTATATTCTGTCCAGCCATATAGATAATTTTGTATTCATCAGCAAGTCCATCTTTTAAATCATTTTCAGTTAAAATATCAACTCTGTACCCAGCACGTCTTAAAGCATACCATATCGCCTTCCTTTCTTCCTGAAACACATTTGTTCCTTTTGAACCTGGTTTTACAGCCCACTGTCCTTTTCCATCAAGTTCCCATATATCACTCGCCTGACTTATAAGAAGTGCAACCGGTGTTTCTTTAACTTTTGCCGGTAAAAGTTGGTTTTCAATTAACCCTGCAATTTCTGAAATTTTCCTTATCATCTTAAACATACCCATTCCATATCTGTAAGAAATATAATTTTCAGTGAAAAAAGCATCTGGTCCTGCAGAGAAAAAATCAAGGTCTTTAACATCATTCATCCAGAGAATAGCTGCTGTCTGTAAAAAATTTTCAGGGTTATTTCCCGGAAAATGTGGCATGCAGTAAAACATCATTGGAGTGCTGTGATAAGAAGATCCTTTTCTCAAATATGATGCTTCAAAATCAACCACCAGATTGCTTGCTTCTGGCATTGCCCAGGCATATGGTTCACTCCAGGCAATTGTCATTGCATTGTTTTTAAAACTTTCTATGAATGATGTCTGACTCATCCAGTAAAATGGATGCATACCTCCCAGATTTGCAGTTGTATGTACTTCTTTTCCAAGTTCTTCTCTCAACTTTTTTGTTTTTTCAGCAAAAATTTCAATCCCTTTTTTCTCCTGAAATTTAAGAGTGTACCAGTATAATTTTTTTAATTTTATTTCAGAACTTTTCGTTTCTTTCTGACTTTCTGGCAAAACCCCAATTTTAACAGCCACATCAGGAGAAACAGAATTCAATGGTTTTATTTTATCCCATGATTTAAATCCAAGTGATTGGGGTGTTTCTCCATTCTCCTTTAAAAAACTTATAAATTCTGCAACAACCTCCTTATCAGATGGATTTATTCTTGGAAGCCCTATTTCATCTCCATATGAAAGGTAATAAAAATAATCATTCAACTTTTTATCATTTATCATTTTAACAACTCTATCAATATTCTGATTGTGCTGATAAGAAAGAGATTTTTTTATTAATGGCGCTTTCCGTTTTTCCCACCATTCAACCATTTTATCAATATAATTTACATCAAGGGCATTGGATGGAATTGTATTCAAACCAAGTTGATATCTCAACTCCTGCTGAATATCAAAATCCCAGGGAACACTTTTTTTATTTAGAACAGATGCTCCACC
>JAGHCG010000106.1 GCA_021160565.1 bacterium
CCTTTTGAAGCACTGTATCTGTGGGCTTTTATATCATCTGCCACCTCTTTAAGTTTTTCAATAACAGGTTTTGGAGGGGGTTTATCAGGGTTGCCCATACCAAGGTCAATAATATCCTTTCCCTCTCTTCTAAGTTTAAGTTTTCTGGCATTTATCTCCTGAAACATATAAGGTGGAAGATTTCTTATCCTTTCTGACTGTATTCTTTCTTTATCCATGCTTTAATTTTAATTTCCCCTTTCCTTCCTGTCAATTTCTTCTTTTTTAAGAGTATTTTCTTGACTGAGTAAGGGATGTCAAGTAAAATTCTTTTACCATGAAGGCAGAAATTGAAAGACAGATTGAAATAATAAAGAGAAACACGGTTGAAATTATTGAAGAGGAAGAACTGAGAGAGAAAATAAAAAAATCTCTTCAAACCAATACTCCTCTTAAAGTTAAATATGGTATTGACCCCACTGCTCCTGATATTCACCTTGGACATACTGTTCCGATAAAAAAATTAAGAGATTTCCAAATTCTTGGGCACAGAATACTTTTTCTTATAGGAGATTTCACAGCAAGAATAGGAGACCCTACAGGAAGAAAAGAAACAAGACCAATTCTTTCAGTTGAGGAAATAAACAGAAATCTTACCAGATACAAGGAGCAGGTGGGTAAAATACTTGACCTTGAAAAAACAGAATTTGTGTACAATTCCCACTGGTTATCAAAACTTTCACTTGAAGAACTGATAAAACTTACTTCCATCTTCACAATTGCCCAGATTCTTGAGAGAGAGGATTTTACAATGAGATACCAGAGTAGAAAACCAATATATCTTCATGAATTTCTTTATCCTCTTTTACAGGGATATGATTCTTATATACTTGAAGCAGATATTGAGATAGGAGCAACAGAACAAAAGTTTAACCTTCTTGCTGGCAGAACCATTCAGGAAGCACTTGGACAGTCAAAGCAGGTTGTAATTACAATGCCAATTCTTGTTGGAACTGATGGAAAACTCAAAATGAGCAAATCTTATAATAATCATATACCAATAGAGACAACTCCCGAGGATATGTTTGGAAAGATTATGTCAATCCCAGATGATATTATGGAAGATTACTTTTCCATCCTTACAGATATTTCTCCGGATATCTACAAAAAGAAAATAAAAGAAAATCCAAGAGATGCAAAATCTTTACTTGCAAGAGAGATTGTAAAGGAATATTTTGGAGAAAGTAAAGCAGAGGAGGTTGAAAAAGAATTTATTAAAGTTTTCAGAGAAAAGAAAGCACCTTCTGATATTCCTGAGTTTGAAGTTCCTGCAAATTTGATTGATGAGGAAGGAAAAGTTTTACTGGTTGAACTTGTTTCTTCTTCTGGGCTTGTAAGTTCAAAATCAGAAGCAAAAAGATTGATTACACAGAATGCAGTTAAAATTGAAGGGAAAGTTATCAATGACCCTTACCAGAAAGTTGAAATTAAAGAGGGTGAAATTTTAAAAATTGGTAAAAGGAGATTTGTGAAAATTAAAAAGGGGAAATGATGAGGGAAAAAGAAATAAGAGAGAAATTGAGTTATTATGGGAAAAAACTGGTTGAGAAAAATCTTGTTGCAGGACCTGGTGGAAATATAAGTGCAAGGGAAGGAGATTATGTTTTCCTTTCTCCAAGTGGATTTTTTCTTGACGAAATTGGAGAGAAAGAATGGGTTAAAGTAAATCTAAAAACAGGGAAAATTTATGGAGATTTAAGACCAACCTGTGAAATTTCAATGCATCTTGGAATATATCTGGAAAGAAAAGAAATAAAAGCAGTTTTTCATACACATCCTCCCTTCACAGTGGGACTTATTTCAGCAGGTGTGGAATTAAAACCTGTTTTTCCAGATTTTGTTGCTGTTCTTGGGAGAAAAGTTCCTGTTGTTGATTATGTTGTTCCTGGGGGTGAAGAGATAAGAAAAGCAGTGGTAAAGGAAATAAAGAAATTCAATGTGGTGCTTCTCAAAAATCATGGAGTGGTGTGTATTGGAGAAACTTTAAAGGAAGCATATGCCAGAAGTTTAATAGTTGAGGAAGCAGCAAAAACAATTCTTTCTGGTATTATCGCAGGGAAATTGAGGTATTTAACAAATAAAGAAGTGGAAGAAATAGAAAATCTTGAAGTTGAAGATTACAGAAAAAACCTTCTTAAAAAAACTGAATAAAAATGGTCTGGAAAATAAGAGATGAAATTCTTCAAATAAAAAGACCTTTTATTATGGGCATTCTAAATGTAACTCCTGATTCCTTTTATGATGGTGGAAGATATTTTAACTTTGATAAAGCAATTGAAAGGGCAAAGGAAATGGAAAAAGAGGGAGCAGATATAATAGATGTTGGTGGAGAATCCTCAAGACCTGGAAGTGAACCTGTCAGCGAAGAAGAGGAAATTAGAAGAGTTGTACCTGTTATAAAGACTCTTGTTGATGAGTTGAATATTCCTGTATCCTGTGATACATACAAGTCAAAAGTTGCAGAGAAAGCAATTGAAAGTGGAGCAAAAATAATTAATGACATTTCTGCTTTCCGTTTTGATGAAAAACTTTTTGATGTTGTTAAGAATTCAGGATGTGGATATGTTTTAATGCATATGAAAGGAACTCCAAGAGATATGCAAAAATCTCCATACTATGAAGATGTAATAGGCGAAATTCACAGATTTTTTGAAGAGAAAATAAAATTTATTGCTGAAAATGGAATGGAGATTGAAAGAGTGGTGATTGACCCTGGAATTGGATTTGGAAAAAGAGTTGAAGATAATTTGATGATATTAAAAAATCTTGATAGATTTACTGATTTTAATAGACCAATTCTTATAGGGACTTCAAGAAAATCCTTTATTGGGAAAATACTTGATGTGGATACAGAAGAGAGAATGGAAGGAACAATTTCTTCCAATGTTTATTCCTTACTTAAAGGAGCCAGGATTTTCAGAGTTCATGATGTGAAGGAAACAAAAAGAGCGCTTATGGTAGCAGAAGCAATTGAAAAAGTACAATAGGCCAAACCTGGTTTGTCCCGGAGGAAGGAACAATGAGGATATTATGTATTGATGTAGGAGAAAAAAGGATAGGAGTGGCGATAAGTGATGAAGAGAAAATTATTGCCAGAGGTCTTGGAACAATAGAAAGAGGGAAAGGAGAGGTAAAAAAAATAAAGGAAATAATTGAAAAATACAATGTGGAGAAAATAGTTTTTGGTCTTCCTTTACGGCTTGATGGTTCAATAAGTTCACAGACAGAAAAAACGATTGCTTTCATTTCAAAATTAAAAGAAGAGATTTCTTTACCTTTTATTCCATGGGATGAAAGATTAAGTTCCAGACAGGCAGAGACAATTTTACTTGAAGCAGATTTAAGCAGAAAAAAGAGAAAAAAATTGATTGATAAACTCTCCGCCCAAATAATTTTACAGAATTATCTTGATTCGATGAGGAGTAATATTTCAGAAGAAGATGAATTATAAAGTTGCAGTTTTTGGAGAAGTTCTCTGGGATATTATTGAAGGGAAGGAATATATTGGAGGAGCACCTTTCAATCTTGCCTGCCATCTTAAAAAACTTGGTGTGGATGTGATATTCATTTCTGCAGTTGGAAATGATGAGAGGGGCAAAAAAGTTTTTGAAGTTATGGAGAAA
Organism: bacterium; assembly: GCA_021160565.1. GTDB lineage: Bacteria > Ratteibacteria > UBA8468 > B48-G9 > JAFGKM01 > JAGHCG01. Next base: position 3,663 of record JAGHCG010000106.1, read on the forward strand.
TATGGGATTGGAAAAGAATTTAGAAAGGTTGAAGGAATACCTACAGGAGTTGTTGATGTTGAAATTAAAGAAGAAGGACCTTCCTATACCATAAGATATCCTTCAGCATGGGATTATATAAAACTTTCTCCAGATAAAATTGAAAAATTGAGAGAAGAAAAAGTAAAAATATTCTGTTTTGGAACACTTGCTTTGAGGTCAGAAGTTTCCTATAAAACTTTTCTCTCATTACTTTCATTTCTAAATGATTGTGAAAAATTCTGTGATATAAATCTCAGAAAACCATTTTATACAGAAGATAAAATTAAAATATGTCTTCAACACACTGATATTCTTAAATTGAATGAAGAGGAATTGATGATTTTAAAAAAGATTTTCAATTTCCATGGAAGAAGAGAAGAGATTATGAGAAGGATATCAGAAAAATTCAATATTAAAATGGTGTGTACAACTCTTGGAGAAAATGGAGCAGTTCTTTTAAAAAATGGAGCAATTTTTTCTGTTCCAGGAATAAAAGTTGATGTAGTTGATACTGTAGGAGCTGGAGATGCCTTTTCTGCTGGATTTATAAAAGCATATCTTGATGGATTTGGTGGAAAAGAGATTTTAAATTTTGCAAATAAACTTGGAGCATTTGTTGCTTCAAAAAGGTCTGCACTTCCATAAAAAAATATAGATGGATTTTGAAACAACATTTTTACCGGGAGGGAAAAAATGAAGAAAATTCATCTGATTCCAAATGCTCATATTGATCCTGTCTGGCTGTGGGAATGGGAAGAGGGATACAGTGAAGTTCTCCATACCTGTGAGTTTCTTGTAAAACTTATGAATGAAGAAAAATCTCTCACATTTACAAGAAGCAGTGCCTGTTGTTATCTATGGATTGAAGAGGCTGACAAAAGACTTTTTGAGAAAATAAAAAAACTTGTAAAGGAAAAGAGATGGTTTATTGCAGGTCCATGGTGGGTTCAAAGCGATTGCAATATTCCTTCAGGAGAAAGTTTTATCAGACATTGCCTTTATGGGAAAAATTATTTTAAACAAAAATTTGGAATTGATGTGAAAGTTGGATATAACCCTGATTCATTCGGACATAATGGAAATTTGCCACAGATTCTTAAAAAAAGCGGGATAGATTTTTATCTCTTTTGCAGACCAGCAAAGCATGAGAAAAAACTCCCTCAAGTTTTCTGGTGGGAAGGTCCTGACGGTTCAAAAATTCTTGCCTGCCGACCTCCTTTCCATTACAACTCAACTGATGAAACCCTTGAGAAGAAGGTGAGAAATGTTGCGAAAAGTTTTTATGGTGATTTAAAAGATGTTATATGTATGATTGGATTTGGTAATCACGGAGGAGGTCCTACAAGAAGGAGTATTGAAATAATCAAGAAACTGCAAAAAGATGAAAACCTGCCAGATATTATTTACAGCACTCCCTATAGATTCTTCAG
>JAGHCG010000035.1 GCA_021160565.1 bacterium
AAAACAGAGAAAAGATAATAAAAGAATTAAAAAAAGCAAGTGAATATATAACCTTAAAAATGGGAGGGAAAAATGAATAAGAAATTAACAGAAGAAGTAAAAAATTATGCAAGAAAAGTTGGTGCTGATCTCGTTGGGATAGCACCTGTTGAAAGATTTAAAAATGCTCCTCTGAAAATGAGTCCAGAAGGGCTTATGCCTGAAGGTAAAAGTGTAATTGTTGTAGGAATTCATCATTTAGATTGTGCAGTGGAACTTGGTGGTTTTCCAACTCCTCACGATATGGGACCTTATATAACTCAAAGTTCAGCAATGAATCCCATACTTGACAATATCTCTTTCAAAATAGGTAGATTTTTAGAAGATAAAGGATATAAAACAATGCCAGTAGCAGTAACAAATATGTGGAGATACAGACCTTATAAAGACCTTGATGTTTCTTTCGCTCCTGACCTTGCTCACAGATATGCTGCTGTTGCTGCTGGACTTGGAGAAATTGGTTGGAGCGGCCTTTTCCTGTCTCCTGAGTTTGGACCAAGACAGAGAATAACTTCAATTATAACAGAGGCAGAACTTGTTCCAGACCCTATGTATAGTGGAGAAAGATTGTGTGATAGATGTATGGAATGTGTAAAACACTGCCCCACCGATGCATTCAGAAAAGAGGTAAAGAAAATAAACAAAATTGAAATAGGAGGGAAAATTTTTGAATTTCCTGATACGAACAAATGGAGATGTGCATGGGCTGAAAATTTCGGTTTAAATCTTTCCCTTCCAATTCCAGAAAAAATTGATGAGAAAGTAATTCTTGAAAATCTTGAAAAATATGGAAGAAAAGGTGGAGAAGAAGGGATGTGTCTTAAATACTGTATGGTTCCAAGAAAAAGGTACTATCAACTTGATTTTACAGATGCTCCAAGAAGGAAAAAAGAAATAAAGAAAGGGAAAAAGGAATTAGAAAAGGAAGTTCTGGATATAATAAAGAAAGAATTTATTGATGTTGTTGCTTTCTCTTCAGTTGAAAAATTTAAAAATTCTGTTCAATTTCACCCTCAATTTCACCTTCCAGATGCAAAAACAGTTATATCTATTGGAATAAAGGTAGAAAATAATACACCGGAATTAATTTCTTCTGTGAAAAGACGACTTGATCTAACTGCTTTTAAAATTGCTCATCTTCTTGATATTTCCGGTTATTCTTCAATTACCTCTCCTAATATTCCCCATCTATCAGTGGGACAAAAATTGACAGGGAAAATTGAAAATTATTATTTTTCCACAATTTTAACAAATGCAGAACTTTCAGATATTAAATATAATCAATCAATAAAGAGAAAAAAATTGGGAAAAGAGGATATAAGGAAATTCTGTATTAGTGAGGGAGCAGATATTGTTGGATTTTTTACAGAAAAAAGGTATGAAAATTTTATAAAAAATTTAAGAAATTTCCTTCCAGAAAAATATATAGAAGTTTTAGATACAGGTCCAATTCATGGTCCTTTTATTCCTGAACTAAAGGAAAAACCCGTTAGAGTAAAAAGATTGAAAGATTATCTTCGTGAAGGAAAATCAGTTATAGCAATAGGACTTCATTTCCCTGATGCCTGCCTTGATAATGCAAAAATAACACCAGCAGAAACAGTTGGTCCTTATGCTTATGCTCAATATGAAACAGTTTTTTTATTGAGAGATATTGGACTTAATGTTGTCAAATTTCTTGAAAAATATGGATATAAAGCAACTCTTACAGAAAGTATTACATCTTTCTATTCTGCTGTGAAAAACTCAAGAGGATATATTCCTGATATGAGAACTGGCAATTTTGAAGCATTTCTCTCAGGAGCAGGATATATCGGAGATAATGGAGTTTTAATTACAGAGAAATTTGGCCAGAGACAGAGATTTATTTTTGTTATTACAGATGCAGAATTCAGTGATGACCCTCTTTATAAAGGTAAAAATTATTGTGAAAATTGTTCTCATCCCTGTGTAAAATCATGCCCAACAGAAGCAATAAAAAACTCAAAAATAGAAATTAAAATAGAAGGTAAAAATTTTTCTTTTCCTGAAATTGATTATTTTGCATGTGATTGGGCAAAAAGATACTGTCTTGCTGGAAAAGAAGGTCCTTCTTATTATGGAGTTGATACTGATATTCCTCTTCCTGAAAATAAAAGGAAAGAAAAACTTATTGAGAATTTAAGAAAAGTTAAGTGGGGAGTTCAAAAATTACATTTAAATATTTGTGAGGAATGTATAAGAAGTTGTCCATTTAAAGGAAAAAGATGAAATAAGAATAAAGGAGGAAAACCGTGCTAACGAGTAAGAAAGTTAAAGAAGTGGCAAAGAAATTAGGAGCAGACTTTGTTGGAATTGCTTCCATGGACAGATTTGAAGGTGCACCAAAACAGATGGATCCGAGATATATAAATCCTGATGCAAAGGCATTAATCGTTCTTGGATTTCGTATTCATAGAGGACTTTTAAGAGGAATTGAAGAGGGAACTTACTTTGGTGGATATACTTCAATGGGATATGGAGGAATAAATATTGTTTTTGCCCCAATTGTTCTAAGACAACTGTGTAATTTTATTGAAGACCATGGATATGAAGCAATAGCCTACCCAAATCCTTTAGTTGCAGTTGCAATTGATATTGCAACTGGCAAATTTAAAAAAGGCTGGAGCAGACCTGTTTCTCCTGAAAAACCATCTCCTGATGTATTCATTCATTTCAGAATAGCAGGATTTTTAGCTGGACTTGGTGAAATTGGAGACAGTAAACTTCTTCTAACTCCTGAATTTGGACCAAGACAGAGATTAGCATGCCTTCTCACAGATGCTCCACTTGAGCCAGACCCTATTTATGAAGGGCCTCCTTTATGTGATAGATGTATGTTATGTGTAAAAGAATGTTCAGGTAAAGCGATAAGCCCGACAAAAACTGTTAAAGTTAAACTTGCTGGAAGGGAAGTTGAATGGGGAGAACTTGATGTGGTGAAATGTTGCAACGCATATACTGGAGCAGTTAAAGAAACCAATCCTTTCCTGCCAGAAGATATGCCTGATAAGTTTGAAGAATGGAGCAAATACTATGTTGATAGAAGTCCCTATAAAAAAGAATTTGTTAAGTGGAAGGGAGCATATGGGCACAATCCAGGACTTGAAGGTGGACGTGGATGTATTCGTGCCTGTATGATTCATCTGGAAGAACAGGGAAAATTAAAAAACAAGTTTATAAATCCTTTTAGAAAAAGAAAGCCATGGACGTTATAAAATTTTCTGTAGGATATCAGTTAAGAGAAGATAAACTTTTCAAAAATATAGAATGGGGAAATAAAAATTAGGAGGGAAGCGATGTTAACATCAGAAAAAATAAAAGAAATGGCAAAAGAAGCAGGAGCAGATATAGTTGGTATAGCATCAATGGACAGGTTTGAGGGGTTACCGAAAGAGATGGACCCAAGACAGATTTTCCCGGAAGCAAAATCAATGATTGTTCTCGGATTTCGTATTTTAAGAGGTTGTTTTAGAGGAATAGAAGAAGGAACATGGTTCACTACTTTTTCACTTATGGGATATGGTGGAATAAGATGGGTATTTCAACCCATTTGTCTATGGAAGTTTACAAAAATAATTGAAAATGAAGGATATGAAGCAGTCCCTATTGTGGATAATTTTCCCTGGACAAATATAGATAATCTTGACCCAGAGTTTATTGGACAGGACTTTATAAATGTAAACAGAACAATGTATGGAGAGATTGAAAAATATAAGGGAAAATGGTCAAAACCTGTATCTGTTGAAAAACCTGCCCCTGATATATTTGTTCCTATGAAAATATGTGCTTACCTTGCAGGACTTGGAGAGATTGGTTATAGCGGAATGTTTTTAACACCTGAATTTGGACCAAGGCAGAGATTAGCAGCAATTATAACAGATGCTCCTTTAGAACCAGACCCTTTAGTTGAACCGGGAACAATATGTGACAGATGTATGGAATGTGTAAAAGAATGTCCGGCAGGTGCAATTTCAGAGAAAGAAAAAGTTAAAATTAAAATAGCAGGTAAAGAAATAGAATGGGGAAAAGTTGATTTTAGAAAATGTAGTGTGGCATTTCATGGAGGAACTAAAGAGTTTAATCCTTTTATAGTTACAGAAGAAGATGAAAGAGGATTTAATGAGCAGCCATATACAAAATCAATGTTTTATAAATTATCTCCTATTCTTTTTGATAATAGAGGAATTGGAGGAATGAGAGGTTGTCAAATTGCGTGTTTTATTCATCTTGAAGAAAAAGGGAAAATTAAAAATATATTTAAAAGACCTTTCAGAACGAAAAAACCATGGAAAATGAAATAAAAAGGAGAACCAAATGCTTGATTCAAAGAAAATAAAAGAAGCGGCTAAAAGATTTGGTGCAGATATTGTTGGGATAGGTTCAATGGATAGATTTGAAGGAGCACCAAAGCAGTTTGATGTAAGATATATTTTTCCAGATGCAAAATCAATAATTGTGATGGGATTTAGACATTTTAGAGGGGTTTTTCGTGGTATAGAAGAAGGGACTTTCTGGACATCTTACTGTTCACTTGGATATGCTTCTATAAACTTTTTCCACCAACCTTTTGTGTTATGGAATTTATGTAGATTGATTGAAGATGAAGGATATGAAGCAGTTCCTATACCAGGTACTTTTCCATGGTGCAACCAAAAGGCCTCTCCTGGATTTAGTAAACCTGTTTTACCTGAAGTTCCACACCCAAATGTTTTTATGCATATAAGAATTGCAGCATACATTGCAGGACTTGGGGAAATTGGATGGAGTAAGGTGTTTTTAACACCTGAATTTGGACCAAGGCAGAGATTAGCAGCAATTATAACAGATGCTCCTTTAGAGCCAGATCCGTTAGTTGAACCGGGAACAATATGTGACAGATGTATGGAATGTGTAAAAGCATGTAGTGTGGGTGCAATACCACATGTAAAAGAAAATAAAGTTGTAAGAATTAAAATAGCAGGTAAAGAAATAGAGTGGGCAGATATTGATATTAAAAAGTGCACAGTTGGTTTTATGTATCCTCCTAAAAAATATAATCCATTTATAGTAACTGAAGAAGACGAAAGGATGTTTGATATAGAAACGGGATATAAAGCTCAGAAATATAAGGTTCCTCCAATGTATTTTTATGCAAGAGCACTTGAAGGAGCAAGAGGTTGTATAAGAGCATGTATGATACACC
>JAGHCG010000117.1 GCA_021160565.1 bacterium
AAAACAATCCGTTTTACAGGGAAAGAATAAGAGAAAAAAAGGAGAAAATAGGAGAATGTGTTGGGATAGATTTTTAATGTCTCAACGTATCTTTATTTTGTATAGATTTTTACTTGACACAACAGGGTTCTCTTTTGCAAAAAGAAAGGAGGAAAAAATCTTTTTCATCAATACCATGAGAAAACTTAAATCCTTCTCTTTCAACCATTTTAATCAAAGTTTTCATATCCGGAATTATATCTTTTCTAACCGATGGATGTACTTTTCTATGAATTTCATTTACTTTTTTCCTTCCTGCTGGATGTGAAATTATAAAAAGCCCGTTTTTTTTCAATATTCTGTGGATTTCTTCCAATGCTTTCTTTTTATTCTGAAAATGAGGAAAAGAGGCATTTGCAATAATTCTATCAAAAAAGTTTTCTCTAAAGGTTGTTTTATGGATATCAGAGTGCAAAACAACAACATTTTCTGGAAAATTCTTACTCTTCATTATCTCTACCATTTTTTCAGCATAATCAATAGCATAAATTTTTCCCTTCCTTCCTACTTTTTTCAGTAAAAATGGAATTAAAACGCCAGTTCCGGCTCCAGCATCAAGAATAATGTTTCCTTCCTCTATTTTCGCACGTTCAACAACTCTCTCCAGTTTCTCACATTCAGGAATTTCGTTTTCCCACTCTAATGCGATTTTATTGAAAAACTCTCTTCTCTCCTCCATTTTCTTTTCCTTTTAGGAGAAAAAATTACACAGAAAAAAAACAAAAACCCTGAAAAAAGAATAATTGTTGCTCCTACAGGAGTGTCAAAAAAGGCTGAAAAGAAAAGTCCTGCCCAGCAGGATAAAATCCCAAAGAGAGCAGAAAGCACATACATCCTTTTTATATCATAGGTTATCTGATAAGCAGAGGCAGAAGGATTTATAATAAGAGAAAAAACAAGAAGACCCCCCACAGATTTAAGATTTGAAGATACCACCATACCTGTGAGAAAAAGGATAAGGTAAAAAAATAAAGTAGAGGGAATTCCAGAAGATTTTGCAAGTTCTCTGCTAAAAATTACTGCTTGAATTTCTTTAAAAAAAACCACTGTTATAAAAACCGTCAATATTGCTGTGATGAAGAGAAGAATTAAATCAACCTTTTCAAGTATAAGCATACTTCCCCAGAGAAGATTCAGCGCCTGTGTTTTCGCTCCTGGCAGAATTCCAAGAAGGAGGAAAGATATTCCCAAGGTGAGTGAAAACAAAATTCCAATTGATGTATCGGGTGAAATTTCTCCTTTGTCTGAAAGAGGACCAAGAAGACAGGAGGCTAAAAAACTGAAAAGAAAAGTGAAAGGAATTACAGGTTTATTGAGAAGCAGTGCAAGAAGAGCACCTGAAAAAGCAGAGTGAGAAATAGCAACACCTATGAAAGAAATTTTCATAAGAAAAACCCATACTCCAACAATTCCACATGTAAGTCCCACCAGCACCCCGGAAATAATCGCTTTTTGAAAAAAAGGCAGTTTAAAAATTTCCATATTTTTTACCCCTTTGTCTTAAGAAATTCAATTTTTCCTTCCTTCATCCATATCAGTTTGAGACATAATTCCCTTAAAATTTCAATATTATGAGACACTATAAGAATCGTGAGTTTTTCTTTTTCATGTATCTCTTTTATAAAATCCATTATTTTCTCTGTTATTTTCCAATCCAGCCACGAAAAAACCTCATCAAGAAGAAGAATCTCAGGTTTTTGCATCAATGCTCTTGCAATTAAAACTCTCTTCTTTTCTCCTCCTGAAAGATGCCCAAAAGGTTTATAGAGAAGGTGCGAAATTTCAAGTGCCTCAGCCAGAGAAACAAGCAATTCTCTTTCACATTTAGAGGGAAAGTGGAAAATTCCTGTTGTTCCATAAGAGCCCATCATTATTACTTCTCTGGTATAAATAGGCATTTTTTCGTCAACTTCAAAAACCTGGGGAACGTATCCTATCTTCCTTCTCAGAGAAGACTGATTAAAAATAGTAAAAGATACACCATTTATAAACACTCTCCCTTTATAAATTTTTGCAAGTCCATTTATTACATTAAGAAGAGTTGTCTTCCCTGCTCCGTTAGGTCCTGATATTCCTATTATCTCTCCCTTTTTAACTTCAAAGTAAATCCTTTCAAGAACTCTTTGTGATCCAAACCCTGCAGAGACAGAAACCAGTTTAATTGCCGGGATTTCCATAACTGATAAAAATCCTTTTAAAATTCTCAATAAGAGTTTTATTCAGGTTGATTTCTCTTTCAAAAACACCAGGAAAATTTGAAAAAACAATATGTAAAGGATAAACATTCCCTGAAAATACTTTCCCTGCGTCAGGCCCTGCCTGTAAATTATCAACGACGAAAAACACCTTTTCTTTCCTGCATACCTCAATAAGAGATACTATTTTTCTCGATGTTAACTCTTCCTTTCTTCCATACGTTCCAACTACTACAAAACCAAAATACTCCAGAAGGTCTTCAAGATATTCATTGCATATAACTTTTTTCCCTTCCAATCTTCTCTCCTTCAACATTCTCCTTATCCTTTTTTCTATCTTTTTTGTCTCATTTATTACCTTTTTGAGATTACTCTGGTAATATCCTCTATTTTCAGGAAAAAGAGAGGAAATAATCTTTTCTATCTTTTCAGCCACTTTTATATGAATATCTGGTCTCAACCAGTTTTTTTCTTCTCTTACATAAAAAATTCTGAAAGAAGGATTTTTAACTGAATTTCTCAACTTTTCCACATATTTTTCGTAACCGTGAGCGAAAAGATATGGTGAAGATTCAAGAATTTTCAGGTGTTTCACCTTTAAATCGAAATGCCCCGGGCACATCCCAGGAGGTACAAAAGTTATAACTTCTATTCTTTCTCTTCCAATTTCCTTCAAAACTCCCGAAATTAAGGTGGTGGTAGCAACAACTCTTTCGTTTTCTCCAAAAAGACTCACTCCACATAATACAAAGAAAAGAATTATATATTTTGACTTTCTCATTTTCAAACTCAAAACCCTGTATCCCAGTATTCTCTCCACTTAGGGGCAATTACAGGGGAAGACGGAATTGGATTTCCTGAATCATCTACATCAATTGTATTACTATGATATTCCTCGGGTTTCTTCCACTTACAGTGTCCATCTCCAAAAAGAATATTGCTTCCTCCCAAATGAACTCTGCAAACCGCCCAATAACACTTGGCTCCTGCAAAAGGCCCAGTAGATGGGAAAAATCCATAAGGACCCAGAGGAGGACCCGCAACACATCCGCCTTTTCCATCTTTACTTCTTCCCCATTCCACTATAAGAATTTTCTTGCTTATATTTCTTATCTGTCCTGCTTTTCTCCCTGCAAATCCAGGATAATCAAATCCCGGAGTTGAAGAATCATCATACCCGGCATTATATCCCTGTCCCCAGTACCATTTCTCATAAGAAATTATTTTTCCATGCCTGCTTGGACAATAACAGATTTTATTTCTCATGTCCGTTGAAACATACTGCCATAAAATAGTTTTCCACAACTGAGCAGGAGGATAATAGTCATCCCAATCATTTTTATAAATTTCAAAAGCAACTCCTACCTGCTTCAGGTTATTTGTACACACTATCTGACGGGCTTTCTCCCTTGCTTTTGAAAGAGCAGGTAATAACATTGCTGCCAGAATTGCTATTATTGCTATAACCACAAGAAGTTCTATCAGAGTAAATCCTTCTTCTCTATTGAAGATTTTCATTCTTTCCCCCTCCTTTTCGTGTTATTTTTTTAAAATTCGTGCCACTATTTTAAACAATATAAAATTTTTTGTCAAATCTTTCCCCGAGGCTAAGCTAAACCTCCCCATCTGGAAGGGTTGAGAGACAAGGGATTTCAGAGATTTTACTTTTTTCTACCAACAGGACAGAGATAGAAAACTTCTTCTTTTATCCCGAGAATTTTTTTCACTTTTTCATCATCAAATGCACCTACCATCACTGTCCCAAGTCCAAGTGCTTCACACTGTAAATGTAAATTCTGTCCACAGTGGCCAACCTCCATATATACGTATCTTTTTCCCCTTTCTCCATATCTCCTTGTTGTCCTTTCAAAAATTCCACTTATTACAATCACAACAGGAGCATTTTTTATCCAAGGCTGGTTAAATGCACTTTTTGAAAGTTCTGCTCTAAAATCCCCTTCTTTAACAAGAGAAAGTGAATGCCCATTAACATCATAATGATAAAGTCCAGGCTTCACTCCTATAACATTTCCAACCACAACATAAATTTCTAAAGGATAGGTTGCACCTGCAGAAGGAGCGGTTCTTCCACCCCACTCAACAGTTTTACCATCCACAGCCCATAAAATTTGAGATAATTCTTTTAAAGTAAGAGGAGATTTTCTATATCTTCTTGTTGACCTTCTTTTCTTAAGTGCTTCCTCAACACTAAAATTGCTCTTATAGGAAGGAGAAGGTAACTTTATTTTTTCTTTTCCATTTAAACACCAGGCCACCACCAATGACAAAATAAACACAACCTTTAACTTTCCCATTTTGTATATTTTACCCCGACTTTCACCGAGGCTAAACCTCCTTATTTGAATGCGTTGATACACAAAGAATTTCAGAGATTTTACCCATCATTCCAGATAATACTCTCCATTTTAAAAACTCTCTTTTTCTAACCAATATTTAGATTTTGACTTTGTTTGAGGAAGAGGGTAATATTTAAAGATGAAAAGATCGTTAAGAGGAATTAAAGGGAGAGATGCCGTAAAAGCTTTTGTAAGAGCGGGAGGGAAGGTAAGGAAGGGAAAAGGAGACCATATAAATATAAAAATGCCAAATGGACAGTTAATAACTATTCCTGTAAGTAAAGAACTTAAAATAGGTCTTTTAAAAAATGGTATAAAAAGAGCCGGTTTGACAGAAGAAGAATTTTTAAAACTTCTGTAATTGGAGGAAATTATGGAATACACAATAATTCTTCATAAAGCAGAAGAGGGAGGATACTGGGTAGAAGTTCCTGCTTTACCTGGATGTTATTCTCAAGGAGAGACTGTAGAGGAAGCAATGGAAAACATCAAAGAAGCAATTAAATTACATCTTGAAGATTTAAAAGAAGAAAAAGAAATTCCTGAAGACAGGGATTTCATAATTAGCAGGATAAGTGTTCCCGGTACTTAAATTCTCCCCGAGGCTAAACCTCCTTATTTGAATGCGTTGATACACAAAGAATTTCAGAGATTTTACCCGTCATTCCAGATAATACTTTCCATTTTAAAACCTCTCTTTTTCTGTTTTGATAATATTGGTGAGAAAGAGGTTCCTGTGGTATAATTTTATCTGATGGAGGGGTCGCATAGTGGTCTAGTGCGGCGGATTGCTAATCCGTTGTACGGTCGAAAGGCCGTACCGTGGGTTCGAATCCCACCCCCTCCGCTTTCTGGGAAGGAGAAACAATTATGAAAAAATATTTCTTCTATGGCTTTATCTTTTTATTTCTAATTTTTGGACTTTCCTTCAGATTTATTTTAAAGCCATTTGTACCTGTACTGTGGCAGAGGGTTGATGAGGCATTCCATCGGGGAGATTATAAAAGGGCAGAAAGTTATCTTGGAATTATTGCCTGGATTGAACCTGAAAATCCTCAATCATATATTCTTAAAGGGTGGCTTGAGTGGTCTGAAGCAAGAAATTTACAGATGGCAGGACTTCCCTACGAAGAACAGTTAAAAAAGGCAGTGAAAACTTACAGAAAGGGAGAGTTAAAAAATCCAGAAAACTGGCAACTTTATTTTGAAGAAGGAATAATGTGGGAATCTTTTGATGAAAAAGAAAAAAGTTTAAAAGCATATTACAAAGCCTCAAAATATGCAAAACCTCCTTACAGCAGGATTTACTATTATAAGTCAAAGAAGTTTAAAATGAAAGTTAAAGAATGAAAAGAATAAGAAATGATTTAAGCGGATATCTTTTTATTCTGCCGGGACTTATTGGTTTTTTCTTTTTTACTCTTGGTCCAACAATTTTTTCTCTTATTCTCTCATTTACAAAGTGGGATATTCTTTCTCCGATAAAATTTGTAGGATTTTCAAATTTCATAAAACTTCTTGGATTTCACAAAACACCTTCTGGAATTGCTCCAAATGACCCTTACTTCTGGTATTATCTTTGGAACACGATATTTTTCATGCTTTTTATTCCTGTTTCAATGGCTCTTTCTCTTCTCATGGCTCTCCTTTTCAATCAGAAATTAAAAGGAATTGCTGTTTACAGAGTTATTTACTTTCTTCCAACAGTATGTTCAGGAGTTGCCATGGCTCTATTGTGGAAATGGCTTTACAATCCTGAGTTTGGATTGATTAATTACCTCCTTTCAAAAATTCATATTCAGGGACCCAACTGGTTATCAAGTACAAAATGGGCAAAGCCAGCAATTGCCTTTATGGGACTGTGGACAGGTCTTGGTGGTTTCAATACTGTTTTGTATCTTGCTGCCTGAGAGGGAATTCCAAAAGAACTTTATGAAGCATCTGAAGTTGATGGAGCAAATGCTTTCCAGAAATTCAGATATATAACTCTGCCTTCTTTAACACCAACAACATTTTTCATTCTAATAATGAGCATAATAGGTGGATTTCAGGGTGGATTTATGACTGCATACATAATGACAGGCGGAGGACCTGCTGCTTCAACCACCACAATTGATTATCCCCCTCCTCAGAACCGGGTTCTGCGGACAAAAATGCACACCTTTACTGAATGAAAGACAGCCAGAGAGGAATTGAGAAAAAGGAAAATAGATGAGTTAAAAAAGTTGTTTTTGCAGCATATTCCGAATCAGCATTATACGCCTCACTTAAAACAATACTTGCAATCGCTGTTGGCATAATAGCAACTATACTTAAAATCCTGGTTGTTTCCATATCAAATTGAAAAACTTTAAACAGAAGAATTGAAATAAAAGGTATGAGAAAAAGACGTAGAACTATAAGAACAACATTTTTCAACTCCAGAAGACCTTTAATCTTTATTTCTCCCATCCTGCAACCGGCAATAAAAAGAGCAAGGGGAACAGTCACTTTTCCCAGGAGGTCAATTGCTATAAACACAGAGGAAAAAAATATCTTCAAATGCTGGCTTTCAATCGCTATCCCTGTTTTATCCCTGAAAAAAATGAGAAGAACAGAAAGCAAAATTGAAACCATTGGCACACTCAATAAATTTTTAAAACTATCCTTTCTTAACTTATTTCCTGTGAGAGCAAGAATTCCAAATGTCCAGACAGAAATTTCAGAACCAAAAGTTGAAAGTATAAGTTCGGGTATCCTTTTCTCTCCAAAAAGTACAATAATCACAGTCATGGGAAGAAAAGAATAGTTGTTTATTGTGCATTGAAATCTAAATGTATCTTTTTCCTTATCATTTTTAAATTTCAACATACTGGAAGCCAGAAGTCCAACGATATATCCTGTAATCATCAATATTAATGTTCCAAGAGGTAGTTGCCATCCAGATAGAAGTTCAGAAGCAGTAAAATTTTTCAAAAAAGAAGAAAAAATTAGGCAAGGATAGAAAAACTTTGTAATTGAAACTGAAATCTCTTTAATCGTAGTCAAACCAATAACTTTTCTTTTTCTTGCAAAAAAACCAAGAAGAATAATCAAAAAAACAGGAAGAATTTTAAGAATTAGCATCCCTCTCCTTTTTAAAATCACTCTTCCCTTTTCTCAACTTTTCTATTATACTCCATCTTTCCTGAGGAGAGAATCTCTTTTTCTGAAAGTTATACTTCTATAAAGGTCACAATTGTAGACCCGATTCACAGGGGATTAGGAGGGGGTTGGAATTTCATCAAACCGGGTTTGGTCAATTTCAACCGGAGGGAACTGATACTAAAATGTGAGGAAAATTGATTGAAGAAATGAAAAAGATTAAAATAATAAGTAACAAAATATTCAAAACAAAAAATGAAGACGGGAGATCTCAAAGAAAAAATAAAATGTGTTGAAAATTCTGTTCCTCTTTGCATTTCTCCCCTATTCTCATTTCAGGAAAAGTACAAGTTTCGATCTTGGCAAATATTGGATTGAAAGAAATGAATAAAGAAGCAAAAAGATGGTTGAAGCAGGCAGAAGCAGATTTAAAAGCACAAGAGATAGTGCAAATTCAGAAAATTACGAATGGGCATGTTTCCACAGCCAACAGGCAGGAGAAAAAGCACTGAAAGCATATCTTTACAGC
>JAGHCG010000149.1 GCA_021160565.1 bacterium
GGGAGTCTGATGGTATCCCCGCACGTTCTCTCCTAGAAGGTGTTTATCAACTTAGCCAATTAAACCCTGAAGTTTTCTCCTTCCTTCTTCAAGTAATTCTTCTGAAATGTAATTTGGTGCTCCAAGAGTGATAATAAAATTCTTTCTCTTTTTAAATTTCATTCTTGCAAAGTCATGGTATGGAATTATAAGAAAATCAAAAAGTTTAAGTGGAATTCCAGAAGGAACCATTATCTGAATTGATTTTGCTTTACAGGTTTTTGAAAGAATAACATTTACAGGAGCAAGAAGAGAACCTGCAGAAATGATAAAATTGTATTTCTCTTTTAAATTTATTTTTTCCTTCATTAAAAGTTTAAGGAATTTTTCTCCATATTTAAAAAGACCAAAAAAACAAAAAATATTCAAAAGTTTAACCAGAAGGGGATATTTTCCTTTTCTTCCAGGAAGTTTATATTTAGGACCTTTTAGATTAACTTTTGAAATTTCCAGTGATGAAGGAATAAATTCTTTTGCTATTCCATAACTTTGAATAAAATTCCCTCTATTTCCGTCGTCCAGAAGAAGTATTTTCATATTCTTACTATTACACCTTTTTCTTTAAGAAATTTTTTTATGGTGGAAATGGTAAGTTTTCTGAAATGAAGAATAGAGGCAAGAAGGACTGCACTTGCTTTTCCATTTTTTATTACTTCAAGAAGATGTTCAAGTTTTCCTGCTCCACCTGAAGCAATAACAGGAATATTAACACTTTCAGCAACTTTTCGAGTAAGTTCAACATCATACCCTTCCTGAGTACCATCCATATCAATACTTGTAAGCAAAATCTCTCCGGCTCCATAATCTTCCATCTTCTTGCTCCACTCCACAACATCAATACCAGTTGGAGTTTTCCCACTTTCAATATAAACTTCCCATTTATTTTCAGAAATTTTCTTTCCGTCAATAGCAACAACTATACACTGACTTCCAAACTTTTTTGCTCCTTCTTTGATTAAAGAAGGGTTTTTCACTGCTGCTGTATTTATTGAAACTTTATCTGCTCCTGCTTTTAACAGGTTTTCTATATCCTGAATACTTCTTATTCCTCCTCCAACAGTCAATGGAATAAAAACAACTTCAGCAACTTTTCTTACTACATCTATCATCGTTTTCCTTCCTTCTATTGTGGCACTTATATCAAGAAAAACAAGTTCATCTGCTCCTTCATTACTGTAAAACTGCGCATGTTCCACAGGGTCTCCAGCAAATCTTAAATTTTCAAAGTGAATTCCCTTAACAACATTTCCCTCTTTAACGTCAAGACACGGGATTATTCTTACAGCAACCATTTTCCCTCCAGGAAATTTTTAAAAAAAGTAAGTCCGTAATTCCCACTTTTCTCTGGATGGAATTGAACTCCTACAATATTATCTTTTCTCACAACAGAAGAAAACTTCACTCCATAATCAGTAATTCCAGCAATAATATTTTCATCTTCAGGAACTGGATAATAAGAATGGGCAAAATAAAAGAATGTTTCGTCAGGGATTTTCTCAAACAATTTTTCTTCCTTTATAAATTTCACTTTATTCCAGCCCATATGAGGTATTCTAAATTCTTTTTTTTTGAATTCAAATTTTTTTACTTTACCTTTCAAAATATTAAATCCCGGAGAATTTCCTTCTTCACTCCGGGGAAAAAGTAACTGAAAACCAAGACATATTCCAAGAAAAGGTTTTCCTCTCTCAATTTCTTCAACAATTGCTTCTGAAATACTCCTTTCTTTTAAATTTCTCATTCCATCTTCAAAAGCACCTACTCCCGGTAAAATTATAATTTCAACTTTTTTAACCATCTCTGGCGTTTCAATCACAACTGCTTCCTTTCCAAATATTTTAACCCCCATCAACACACTGTAAATATTTCCTGCTCCATAATTTATTATTCCCACCATCTTAACTGCTCTTTATTTCGGAATGATACTCCTGAATGCTTTTTACTTCAATTTTACTTTCTCTTAATTTTTTAATTGCAAGAAGAGTTGCCTTTGCTCCCGGAATAGTGGTTACAAGTGGAATGTTTCTGTTTACTGCTATTGTTCTTATAGATACTATATCTCTTCTTGGCTTTTTCCCGGAAGGAGTATTGATTATTATTGAAATTTCATTATTTTTAATGTAATCCACAATATTTGGTCTCTCTCCTTCATAAACCTTTGGAACAATTTTTACATTCAGTCCTTTCTGAATTAAAAAGGTCCCTGTTCCTTTTGTTGCATAAATTTTAAACCCAATTTCTGAAAAACCCTTTGCAATAGGGAAAATAGATGGTTTATCCTTATCTTTTACACTTATAAAAACAGTACCTGAAAGAGGGAGTTTCTGTCCTGCTGCAAGTTGACTTTTCGCATATGCCATTTCAAAACTTTTATCAATTCCAATGACCTCTCCAGTTGATTTCATTTCAGGTCCCAAGATTGCATCAACCCCCGGGAATCTATTAAAAGGGAACACACTCTCTTTTACTGCATAATAGTTAATTTCAATTTCTTTTGTAAAACCTATCTCTTCAAGTGTTTTTCCTATCATAATTTTTGTAGCAAGTTTTGCAAGAGGAACTCCTATGGATTTACTTACAAAAGGAATTGTTCTTGATGCTCTCGGATTTACTTCCAGAACATAAAGAGTATCATTTTTAACTGCATACTGAATATTGAGAAGACCTTTTATTTCAAGTTCAAGAGCAAGTTTTCTGGTCGCTTCTTTTATCTGTTCCACCATTTCTTTTTTCAAACTGTAAGGAGGAATTACCATTGCACTGTCTCCTGAATGAACACCCGCTTCTTCAATATGCTCAAGAACTCCTCCAATAACACACCTTTTACCATCACATATGGCATCAACATCCACTTCAATAGCATCTTCAAGGAATTTATCAATCAAGACAGGATGCTCAGGAGAAATTTCAACTGCTTTTTCCATAAAATCTTTCAGTGTTTCTTCATCATAAACTATCTCCATTGCTCTCCCACCAAGAACATAGGAAGGTCTAAGAAGGACTGGATAACCTATTTTTTCAGCTATTTCTTTTGCCTGCTTAAATGATACTGCTGTTCCATTTGGGGGTTGAAGAAGAGAAACTTTTTTAAGCAATTGTCTAAATCTTTCCCTATCCTCAGCAATATCAATAGCATCAGGGTCAGTTCCAAGAATTTTTACTCCTGCTTTTTTCAGTGGAATAGCGAGTTTAAGAGGAGTTTGCCCTCCAAATTGCAGGATAACTCCCAAAGGTTTTTCTTTATCAAGAACATTGAGTACATCTTCCAGAGTTAAAGGTTCAAAATACAACCTGTCAGAAGTATCATAATCAGTACTTACAGTTTCAGGGTTACAGTTTATCATAATACTTTCGTATCCTTCCTCTCTCAAAGCAAAAGAAGCATGAACACAGCAATAATCAAATTCTATCCCCTGCCCTATTCTGTTTGGACCACCACCAAGTATCGCAACTTTCTTTTTCATTTCAGATATATTCAATTGTACTGGGGGGTTTTGGAGTTATATCATAAACAACTTTCACCACTCCTGGAACTGTTTTCAATATCTTATCTCTGACCTTTTCAAGTTTTGGCCAGGGAATTTTATATGGTTGACCTGCTGTTCCATCTTTTGATTCAATCGCTCTAATTGCAATCACATCTCCAAGAACTCTTTTTCCTTCAATCACTCCTGTTGCTTTATCTGAAAAAAGTACAGGAAAAACCTGAAAAATTTTATCACTTTTTATCATTTCTTCAACTATAACAGTTGCCATTCTTATCTTTTCCACTCTTTCCGGAGTAACTTCTCCAAGAATTCGTATGGCAAGACCAGGTCCTGGAAATGGTTTTCTTTCACATATACTTTTCGGTAATCCAAGTTCTTTTGCCACTCTTCTTACCTGAGGTTTATAAAGTTCTTTTAATGGCTCTATTATTTTCAATCCATAATGAGCCGGATTTATTCCAATTTGAGCGAGAACATTATGCTGAGTTTTTATTCCCTTCTGTGTTTCAATGATATCAAGTGCTATTGTTCCCTGGATTAAAAAATCAACAGAATAACTTCTCAATGCCTGACCAAGTGTCTTATAAAAAACTTCACGAAATGCTTTTCTTTTCTCCTCAGGGTCAATTTTTCCCTTAAGTGCTTCAAAAAACTTTTCTTTAACATCCCATATTTGAAGTTCAATCCCTCTTTTTGAGAAAAACTTATTTATTTCTTCACTTTCTCCTTCTCTCATAAGACCATTTTCAAGAAATATCACCACAAGATTATCTCCAAGAGCTTCCTGGGCAAGAACAGCACATGTTGTACTGTCAACTCCTCCCGAAGTAGCAACAAGTGCTTTTTTATCTCCAACTTTTTTCCTGATTTCTTCAATCTTCTCTCTTATAAATTTTTTGGGGTAAAATCTCATGGGACACCCCCTTTTTATTGGAATAGAGATTTCCAGAAAAAATTGAAGGTAAAAAGTTTTTTCATTGTTTATTTTTTAAGTTTTTTATTTTTATGATTTTACCTCTTTTTCAGAATTGTGTCAAAATCACGCTATTCCTCAAAAATAATCTCTATGAAATTACATTGTTTCCTCAAAAATAAACTTGACCAAAATAAAGACCATCCTGTATCCTCCATAAGAAAAAACAGGAAAGGAGGGGATACAGGATGGTA
>JAGHCG010000060.1 GCA_021160565.1 bacterium
GTAAAGACATTTTTAAAAGAAGAGGGAATGTGGGAAGAAACATATCTTTTTATTGGTTCTGACCATGGGTGTCATTATGGATGTAATGTAGCAGTTGAGGAAGGACGAAAAAGAGGTATTGATGAAGAATCCCTTCCAAATTACTGCAGTAATCATCAGGAACCACATGATTGTTATATCTGGGATTTTGAAAAAAAAGAGGTTACAAACAAACGAATTGATGGATGTCGTAGAATCACATTTATTGTGAGTGGAGGAGCATTATCAAATAATTTGCGTGGGAAAATTGTTAAATATGGAGAAATCATTGATTTTGCTCCAACAATAGCCAAACTTATGGAAATAGATTTTCAAAGTGATGGCAAAAGTGTAATTTAAAAATATCGCCCTTCCCGTTTTTATATTTTGAATTCAGAGAGAATTAAGGAGGTAACAATCTTGACAAATACAGGGCAAAAATTTCTTTTATCTTTGAAGTTCTGGAAAAGGCAGAAAAAAATTATTATAGCCTGTAGAAGTGATGGAAAAAAAGGAGCAGTGTGGTTTGATGACTTTGAATTAATTCTTTTATCTTGAAAATTATCTGAATTTTAAAATTTCAGGAATTTATTTCATTTTTTTCCACTTTTTCAATTTTCTTCCCAACCGATACTTTCGGAAACGATTTTTATTTTCAAAAAAGTAGTTTACTTTATCTTTTTCTTTTAAAATTCAACTCCATCCATTTAAGGGGATATATGCCTAAATAAGGATGGAAAAACTCTGAAGAAGAAACCGGTTCATTTTGTTGGTAGTACTTCTATTTTGTTTTCTGACGGTTCCACTCCATATTTGACAAGAAAATAAGTAAGGATGCTGACCATTGCTCCATTGTCAATACATAATTTTTTTTCAGGAAAAAATATTTTCACCTTTTTCCCAATTCTTTCCTCTATTTTTTTTCTCAAATAATTGTTTTGAATTACACCTCCACCAAAAAGGAGCGACTTCACAGGATATCTGGTAATTGCTCTTTCTATTTTTATACATAATGTTTCTGCAATTGCTTTCTGAAAAGATGCACATATATCAGGAATATTTTTTAATCCATTTTCTTTTATGTAATACATCACTGAGGTTTTTATACCGCTGAAACTGAAATCAAGAGAGTTATTTGATAATAAAGGTACAGGAAATTTTATTCTGTTTTCATCACCATTTTCTGCCATCCATTCAACATGGGGTCCACCAGGAAAAGGGAGTCCAAGCATTCTTCCCACTTTATCAAATGCTTCTCCACAGGCGTCATCCAAGGTTTTTCCAATCAATGTGAAATCAATATGGTTTTTGAGATAGTAAAAACTCGTATGTCCACCTGAAATAACAAAACCAAGAGCAGGAAATTCTATTTCTTGATTTAAAAAATTTACTGCTATATGGGCTTTCAGATGGTCTATCTTATAAATCGGTTTTTTAAGAGAATATGCAAGTCCGCAGGCAAATGATACTCCAACAAGAAGAGAACCTTTAAGACCAGGACTATTTGTTACTCCTATAAAATCAATTTCATCTATTTTAATTTTTGCCCTTTCAAGAGCAATTTTGAATACATTATCTATTCTGGCTAAATGGGCACGGCTGGCAAGTTCAGGAACTACTCCACCATAAACAGAATGAATATCTTCCTGAGTTGCAACTATATTGGAAAGTATTTTCTCGTTCTTCAGAATTCCAATGCCTGTTTCATCACACGAAGTTTCTATTCCAAGTACAATCATAATGTATAATTTTACTTTATCTCCTCTGCCCTGCCAAATTCACTATCTCTTTTTCCTCAATAGACCGAACCGGGGTCAGATAAGGGGGTAAGTTATTCAAGAAGAGAAGAGACAGGAACTATTTCAATTCCTTCTTCTTCAAATACTGGCAGCATCTCTTTTATGGTATCTATGGTGATTTTTTTTGCATGTCCTATTGCTATTGCTTTTCCATTTTTCTTTGCTATTTCAATGAATTTTTCAATCTGCTCCATTATATACTGGGGGTTGGGAGAATTATCAAGAAAAACATCTCTTTTTGCAGTTTTTATTCCCATTTCTTTTGCAAGGACATATCCTACACTTTTTGGAGAGGTCATACTATCAACAAAAAATAATCCCATTTCTTTTAAATATGTGAGTAGTATTTCCATTTTCTCCGGATTGGAAGTGAAAAGAGACCCCATATGGTTATTTACTCCTTTTATGTAGGGAAGATAGTCTTTTAAATCTGAATAAAGTTGCTGATATATTTCTTCCGGTGTCATATCAACTTTTATCAATCCTTTATCAAAAGATTGTGAAGGAGGCATTGGTTCAAGGGGAAGATGAACAAGCAATTCAAAATTTTTATCCTTTAACTCTTCAAGTATTTCTTTTCCATAAGGTGATTTTGGGAGTATTGATAAGGTCAGGGGAACGTTTATTTCCTCAATTTCTTTTACTATTTTTCTGTTCCATCCCAAATCGTCTATTATAATAGCAACAGGAATTTTCTTAACTTCTGGTAAATAGATTTTTTTAATTTCAACAGGTGGAGTGATTACTTTTTTCTTCAATTCTTTTATTATTGCCACTCCAATTGAAAGAATGCACAGGATGAGAAAGAGAATTAGGGGGATACTCCATCTGATATTTTCTGTATCTTTTTTCATTTTAAAAAATAGAGAATATTAACCGATTTTTCCTGTAAGTTTCTTTATTTCTTCCATTGCTCTTTTGAATTGAGTATCCTCTTCACTCATCGGAAGGATTACCTTATCTTTTGGAAGTTCAACTTTTATGTCAGGTTCAATCCCTTTACCTTCAATACAGACACCAGCAGGAGTGTAATAATGAGCAATGGTAAGTTTGAGAGCAGAACCATCTCTTAACGGAATTAAATTTTGGACTGAACCTTTTCCGAATGTTTTTGTTCCGACAGATTCAAAAAACTCAAGGTTGTTTTTTAATGCACCAAATACTATTTCAGAAGCAGAAGCAGTTCCACCATTTGCAAGAATAACAACAGGTTTTTTCCAGAGAGGATTCTTTTTGCTGTAAAATACTGTTTTATCTTCTTCTCTCCTTCCCTGGGTGTACACAATAAGTTTTCCTTTTGGAAGGAATAATTCACTCACTTCTATTGCAGCACTTAACAATCCTCCAGGGTTATTTCTTAAATCAAGTATAAGTCCTGAAACTTTCTTTTTATTAAATTCAATCAATGCCTTTTCAAGTTCCTCTGCTGTTCTTTCCTGAAATCCTGTAATTCTCACATATCCTATTCCATCAATTATTTTCTTTTTCACAGATTTTATTTTTATAACATCTCTTACAATTGTTATTTTTATCAGTTTTGGACAGCCTTCTCTCATTATACTTATAGTAACTTTTGTACCTTTTTTCCCTCTCAATCTTTTTGCTGCTTCAAGAGTTGTAAGTCCTTTTGTTGATTTACCATCTATTTCTATTATTTTATCTCCCGCTTTAACTCCTGCCCTCCAGGCTGGAGTATCTTCTATTGGACTTACAACTGTTATTATTCCATCTTTAAGAGTTATTTCCATTCCAACTCCTTCAAATTCTCCTTTTGTTTCTATCTGTAATTCTTTTTTCAATTCTGGTTCAAGGAAAGCACTGTAAGGGTCAAGAGACATTAGCATTCCTTTTAAAGCACCATATATCAAATCCTTATCTTTAACTTCTTTCACATAATCTTTCTTTATAATTTTTATCGCATCTATAAACAATTCAATATTTCTGTATATTTCTTCTTCGTTTTTTCTGCTCTGTGAAACTCTAACATCTCCACCTATTATAATTGCCAGAGACAAAAGTCCAATAATAGAAAGAAAAAATCGCTTTTTCATTTTACTGCTCCTTTCTCTGTTATTTTACTGTAAATTAAATTTTTTTTAAATGTTCAATAAGTAATTCTCTTACAATTTGAGGATTTGCTTTACCTTTTGTTTTTTTCATCACCTGACCAATAAGAAATCCGATTGCTTTTTCTTTACCTTTTTTATAATCTTCTACTGGTTGAGGATTTTCTTTAACAACTTCTTCAATCACTTTTGAAATAAAATCTTCATCCTGTATCTGAATAAGGTTTTTTTCTTTTACTATTTCTGAAGGTGACTTTCCTGTTTCAAAAACATCAACCAGAACTTCTTTCCCAATAGTGCCTGTAATTTTCTTTTCCTCTATAAGTGTTAAGAGTTCCACAAGATAATCCGGTGTCATAGGAGAATTATTTATTTTAATTTTCTTTTCTTTTAAAATTGCCATGAGGTCTCCCATAATCCAGTTTGCAACAATTTTGGGTTTGTTGAATTTTTTAACACACTTCTCAAAATAATCACCTATTTCTTTTTTTGACGTTAGAAGAGTTGCATCATAATCAGATAAATTGTAATCTCTCATAAACCTTTCTTTCCTCTCAGATGGAAGTTCTCCTATGGTTTCTTTCACTTTTTCAATCCATTCAGCATTTATCTCAACAGGGACAAGGTCTGGTTCAGGAAAATATCTATAATCGTGTGCTTCTTCTTTACTTCTCATACCTTCTGTTATCTGTAAATTTTCGTTCCACAACCTTGTTTCCTGAATTATTTCTTCTCCTTTTTTGAGTAAATTAATCTGTCTTCTACCTTCAAATGTAAGTGCTTTTCTGACAGATTTAAATGAATTCATATTTTTGACTTCTGTTTTCACTCCTAACCTGTTTTCTCCTTTTTTTCTTACAGAAATATTTGCATCACATCTGAGAGACCCTTCTTCCATATTACAATCACTTATTTCAAGATATTCAAGAATTTGTTTCAAAGTAAGCAGGTATTTTTCCGCTTCTTCAGGACTATTAATATCCGGTTCTGAAACAATTTCAAGTAATGGAATTCCACTTCTGTTAAAATCAACAAAAGAAAAATTTTCTCCCTTTTCTGAATGAATGAGTTTACCCGCATCTTCTTCAAGATGTACTCTTTTCAATCTTATCTTTTTTCCATCTACTTCAATATACCCACCTGTGGCAATTGGTTGCTCATACTGGGAGATTTGATAATTTTTCGGAAGGTCTGGATAAAAATAATTTTTCCTTGCAAATCTGCAATAAGGAGAAATTTCAGAGTGAAAAGCAATTGCTGCTTTCAGTGCCAGTTCAATTGCTTTAAGATTTATCACAGGTAAAACTCCCGGCATTCCCATACACACAGGACATACCTGAGTATTTGGAGGTTGTCCGAATTTTGTTGAGCATCCACAGAACATTTTTGATTGTGTTAACAATTCAACATGAACTTCAAGTCCAATTACAATTTCATAATCTTCCATCTATATCCTCCTCACTCCTGCAATTATTTCACATTTTAAAGATTTACCAGGATTCAACACAAGAGCATCCCTTCTTTTAATCGCTTCAGAAAGATTTGGTAAACTTGAGAATGGTTCAAGAGCAATATTGTAATTCCTTCCATACCATGGATAATTAAAACTTCCTTTTGCAATTCTCCAGAACCATATATATTTAAAAATATCAACTGGAAATTCCATATAAAAACTCAATTTTAATTTCTTATTTTCAATTTCATACTTCCCTTCCTCAATTTCGGAAAGGAAAATAACGTCAGAAACTTTATCATTTTCGGAGGGCACTTTACTTATATCCACCTTCTTTCCATTTTTTCCTTCTACAAAAGGCCATTCTCCTTCTGTCTGTTTTAAATTTGTGTATGAAATGCCATCTCCTTCAACAACTTTCACTTTTGCTTTTTTTATTTTTATTTTACAGTCAGAAGAAAGAAATGGTTTCCCTATTGCCGGATGATGTCCCCATATAAACTCCATACTTTCTCCTCCAAGATTTGTAATTTTTTCCTCAATTGTGATAAAAGGTTTTCTTTCTTCCATACTTATAATTTTTTCAACAAGAAAGGGAGTTCTATAAGTTCTGACACTGAATTTTATTGATACTTTTTCTTTTGTGTCTTCAAGGATTTTATATTCCCATGGAAGAAGTGAAATTTCTCCATGAAGACCGAGAACAGCGCCTTTATATTCACAAATTCCACCACCATTTGGAAAAATTTCCTGCCATCCTCCAGGGTAATAATCAATAAAATTTCCAAGTTTACCTTCTGCTGTTGTTATAAAATTATAAGGATTATAAACCGGAATTGGACTTCTCCACATAAAATCAACATCATAAGGTTTGTAAAGAAATTCCACAATATCTGTGCCCTTCCCTGCAAGAATTTCAATTCTTATAATCTCATTTTCTATCAAAAGTGTTTTTATTCCTTTCCATATAAATTCCATCCATCTACAGCCTTCATTTCTTACCAACATTTTTTA
>JAGHCG010000139.1 GCA_021160565.1 bacterium
ATCAATAATTTACCAGAATTTGACATAGGATTGAAAAATGTAGTATAATTTACCGTAAATAATTACCGTAAATGAAATGGAAAAGGAAAAAATAACACTCGGACAAATTGCAAAAAAAGTCGGTGTTTCAAAAACAGTTGTTTCTGCTGTTCTTAACAAGAAAGAAAATAAAAAAATTTTTGTGAGTGAAGAAAAGAAAAAGAAAATTCTTGAACTCGTTTCAAAATACCATTATTATCCGAGAAAAAGTGCAAAAGAACTTGCAACAGGGAAAACAAATACAATAGGAGTAATTCTTCATCGTTTAACTCCTTTCTTTTCACTACTTCTTGAAGAATTACAGAAGGAAGCGTTTAAAAGGGAACTTGAAATAACACCTTATATAACAGAAGGAATTGACGAAAAAGAAGAAGAATTTCTCAGAATGATGAGAGACGGGAGAGTTGATGGAGTTATAATAACTGCATTTGTGGAAGGAAGCCGTGAAAGGTGCAGAAAATTTTCATCTCCTCCATATAATTTAAAAATCCTCACAATAACAGTGCCTGTAAAAAATATTCCTTCAGTTCGTTTTGATGGAGTTAAGGCAGGAAAACTTGCTGCTGAACATCTGATAGAAACTGGTTGTAGAAGATTATGCTTTTATGGAGGAGATGGAAAGTGTGAAAGATTGAAAGGATTTATTGAATATATAAAAAAGAAAAAGTTGTCTGACCCTGTTGTTATTACTGATAAAAATTTCAGAGGATATTTTCCTGATGGGGTTAAATATGCAAAAAAATTTCTGAGTTTAAAAAAATTGCCTGATGGAGTTTTTGTCTACAATGACCTGGTTGCTGCTGGTTTACTTTCAGAACTTATAAAAAATGGAATTAAGGTTCCTGATGAGGTTTCCATCATAAGTTGTGATAACACGGAAGTATGCCTCTACACAAATCCAAAACTCACAAGTATAAATTCCCATCCTTCTCTTCTTGCAAAAATTGCTCTTGAAAAAATGCTCCTTTTTATAGATGGGAAAAAAATAGAACCCTTACATACAAAAGTAGAACCTCATTTGGTAATAAGAGACTCTACCAGAAAATAAAAAGGGGGGGTGAGAAGAGCGAAAAGTAGAATTAAAAAAAGCGGGTTTACTTTTATTGAACTTCTGGTGGTAATTGCGATAATAGTAATCCGTTCAATGATGTTGCTTCCAGCATTGAGCAAAGCAAGAGAAAGAGCAAGAACCCATCCCCCAAAACCTCCATCTGTTTTCATATGTCCGACTGACTGGGGATGGGATAGAAGTTATGATGACAACTGGCTCTATGAAGGCGGATACAGAGGAAGTTATGGACCGAATTCAAGATATGTGATAAAGTTCTTCACCCATCAGAAGTATTCAAGGATAAAAAAGCCTACGAGAATTCTTATGGTTGGTGATGTGTGTAATGGCGAAACTTATAACAATTTTGGTTCTGGTTCCTCTCCTGTATTCTGGAGTTCAATACCTGCTCTTTCCTGTAAACATATGAGTCCAGACCTTGATAAACCTGGGATATGCAATGTTTTATTCTGCGATGGTCATGTTGAAGGTGTGAGATACGAGAATCAGGACTGGGTAATTTTTGCAAAATAAAAAGGAGGAAGTGGTGAGGAAAGTTCTTATTCTTTTTTCTTTCTTTTCAATTTTATGTTATGGAGGAAAGTTGCCAGAAGAGAAAAACATTATTGTTATACCGAAATGTAAAAAACCACCGGTAATTGATGGAAAAATATCTCCAGGAGAGTGGAACAGAGCAGTGGCAATTACAGGTTTCCAGCATATTTTTGGATGGATGACTTCAAGGCAGGTAGTTGTTTATATAACCTACGATGAGGAGAGAATATATTTTGCATTCAGAAGTATCTTTCCAAAAGGCAGTAAATTGAGAAGAGCAGCAAGAGAAAGAGACCATAAAAGATTATGTGCTGATGATACAATTGAGATATACATAGCACCTGATTATGAGAAATTATCCTCTCTTGATTATCATTTCCTTGGAAATTCCCTTGGAGTTATTCAGGATTTTGAAGCCAGACCGAATATAGGAAATGTCCTTCTGGGATGGAATGGAAACTGGGAATTTAAAAATACAACAGGTCCTGGATGGTGGGAAGCAGAAGTATCCATTAAACTTGATGAGGTTAAATTGAAGGAAGGAAAATATTTTGGAATTAATGTCTGCAGGGATTATGCAAAGTATATTTTTACAAACTGGACAATAGGCGGATACAGAAATTATGCAAAAGCAATTTTAAAGAAAGATTGTCCTTCAATACAACTTGTTAATCTGGGAAAAGTCTTACAGGCAGATATGAACGCCAGAATAAAAATTTATGGAGGGAAAACTGATACAACTCTTAAATTTATGTTCTCTGTTGAAAGTGCTGATGAAGGGAAAATTCTGAAAAAAATTGAAAGAGAAGTGAAACTGAAAGGAAATGAAGAAAGAGAGATACAGATTCCTATGAACTGGAGAGATAAAGCAGGGAAAATTGAAAGGATTGTTCTAAAACCAGGAGAACCTCAAATAGCCAGTAGAATTTCAAAAAACAGAAAACTTTTGAGAATGAAAGTAATTGATGAAAAAAGTGGAGAAGTTCTTTTATATCATAATCTCCTTGTGAAAGAGGGAGTTGAAGATTATGTAGAAACTGGAAAACAGAGAGTATTTGAAGTATTTGCTGATTTTTATCCTTCATATGGAGTTGTAAAGGCATCCGCTGACATTTATGATTTTGAGAAGAAAAAAGAGGTTAAGAAAATTTCTGTTTATATAAAGAAAAAAGAGGGAGAGGAAATTTATGGCTGTGGAATTATTGATAAATTCAAACTTGGATATGGAGAAACAAATATCAAACACCTACCAATGGAAAATGGGAAATATGAAGTGGTTTTCCTTGTTCTGGATAAGAATGGAAATATTCTGGCAAAAGAAAAAACTGAAATGGAAAAAAAATCATTTGAATGGGAAAATACTCATTATGGGGTTTCAGATGAGGTAATACCACCTTTTACACCTCTTAAAGTTAAAGGAAAAAGTGTTTTCTGCTGGGGAAGAGAATATAAATTTGGAAATACAGGATTTCCAGAAAAAATCATAACAAGAAAACAGAATATCTTAAAAAAACCGGTATCTCTATTTATTGAAACAGAAAACAAAAAATTGAAATTCTCTCCTTTTACCTCTCTTCAAACTCTTTCTGTTAAAGAGGGGATTGTAAAACTTCGAGGATATGGAAAAGCAGGAATGGTAAGAATTGAAAATAATATTGAGATTGAATATGACGGAATGATTAAGTATAAATTGAAAATAATTCCTGATATGGAAATAAAGGTTAAACATCTCTATCTTGACATTCCATTAAGAAAAGAAAATGCAATACTTTATCATGCATGTGGAGAAAGTATAAGATTGACAAATAAAGCAGGGTATATTCCTGAAGGAAAAGGGAAAGTATGGGGAAGCAGTGAAATTCCAAATTCCATTGTCCTTGGAACATTTATTCCATATTTCTGGATTGGAGATTATGATAGAGGGATTTGCTGGATGGCTGATAATGATAAGAGATGGATTACAGATGATAAAAAAGATTGTATTGAATTTATAAGAGAAAAGGGAATGATTATCGCAAGGATTAATTTTTTCAATAAAGAAAAGAGTATAAGGGAGCCAAGAGAAATTGTTTTTGCTATAATGGCAGGACCACCAAGACCAGAGCCTAAGGGGTGGAGAATACCTCAATTAAGTAAAAGATGGTCAAGCTGGTTCTGTGGAGTACCAACATTTCAGGGATATGGAAAGCCACCTGATATGGAGAGATATCTGAAATGGGCAAAAGAAATGAAGAAAAAAAGAGGATACTGGGGAGTTAATATGAGTCCGAATGACCTTTGGGGAAGAACAGAAGAAAATCTATATTATGAAGTTGAATGGTCTCCGGGAGTTCCCACATATAAAAGGAATGATTATGTTATGTACAATCTCAACAAACTTATGGATATGGGGCTTATTGATGGACTTTATTCTGATGATGTCTATCCTGTTGCAGATAGAGATATAATAACAGGTCGTGGATATATAAGGGAAGATGGGAAAGTACAGGCAGGATACAGTATGTTTGCATTGAGAGATTTTTACAAAAGGAGTGCATATCTATTCCGAAAACATAAATGCCAAAGAAGTATGATGGTACATATGACAGACAGTATGATAATGCCTGCTTACTGCTTCTGGGATATAAAACATGATAATGAATGGGGAAGAACTTACAATGTAATTGAAGCATATCCACTTGGAGAAATATGTGCAAGGAGTATGGGAAGACAGTA
>JAGHCG010000024.1 GCA_021160565.1 bacterium
GAAGTAATGAAGAAAAAGATAAAAAAAGAGGTTCAGAAAATAATTGAAAAGGACAAATTTTTAATTGTGATAGGGGGAGAACATACAATTAGTGTTGGAGTTGTTGGTGCTTATAGAGAGAAAATTCCGGATTTAAAAATTTTGATTTTAGATGCTCATGCTGATTTAAGAGAAAAATACCAGGGTAGTAAATATTCCCATGCATGTGTTACAAGAAGGATTGTTGAAATGGGTTTTGAAGTTTATGTAATGGGTGTGAGAAGTATAAGTAAAGAAGAAGTGGAATTTGTTGAAAAAGAAAAAAAAGTAAAGATATTTTATGCACATCAAATGAAAGAAAACTGGTCAGAAAAAATGCAGAAGAAAATTCCTGAAGGTAAATATTATTTAAGTATAGATGCTGATTTTTTTGACCCTTCCGTAATCCGCGAAGTTGGAAATCCTGAACCAGGTGGATTTGGATGGAAAGATACAATTCTTTTTCTTGAAAAGTTTATTTCCAGAAAAGATATTGAGATAACCGGTTTTGATTTTGTTGAACTCTCTCCTGAGAAAATTACTTCCATTTCTTCATTTATTTCTGCAAAACTAATTTACAAAATTATTGGATTGGTTGAAAAATATCAGAAATGGAAAAAATAGAAGTATTCAGTGAAGAGTTAAAAGAAATTATCTCCCGTAAAAACATAAAAAAAATTATTTTTATAGGTGGTTCAGATACTGGAAAAACAACTCTTTTGAAAGATATATGTAGATTTCTTCTTACTGCAAAAATTTCTACAGGAATTGTTGACTGCGATGTTGGTCAATCATTTGTTGGTCCTCCATCTACAATAAGTTTTGTTAAGATAAAAAATAGAGTTTTTGAATTTTTCCCTTTTCCAGATAAGTTTTACTTTACAGGTGGAATAACACCAGGAGCAAATATAATTGGTTTTCTCACGGGAATTGAAAAAATGAAAGGAATTGTGGAGAAAGAAACTGGAAAGATTTTAATAGATACAACCGGATATATAAAGGATAAACTTGCAATTTCTCTGAAAATACATAAAATAGAGATTTTTTCTCCCCATCTTGTAATTCTACTTGAAAAAAGAGATGAACTTCAGGATATAAAAAGATTTTTGAAATATACTTCAGGGAAATTTTTTGTTATTAAAATTCCAGATGGATTTCCTGTCAAAACGATGGAGGAGAGAAGTAGAAATAGAATGGAAAGGTTTAAAAGGTATTTCAGTAAAATAAAATGTGTGGAAATAGACCTCAGAGAAGTTTCACTAAAAGTAATTGGTTTCAGGAATATCCAGAGTTATGAGGAAATTTTATCTCTTAATTTAAAAGGTGCTGTAGTAAGTTTGAGAGATAACTGTCTTGAAGATAGAATCATTGGAGTTTTTTATCAAAAAAAGGGAGAAAAAGCAGAGGTAATTATTCCTGATAAAAAAATTGAATTTGAAATTTCAGGATTGGTTATAAGCAATCTTTTTGTTGATTTAAACGAAGTTTTTATAAATACACATGGAGGTGAATAATGAAAGCTGTTTTTATAGGTGGAGGTGCTCACAGACATCTTCCGATAATAAGAAGTGCTCTTGGTTTTGGTGTTTTTGATGATGGAGAGATTTTCCTTTATGATTTGAGAGAAGATAGAGCAGAGGCGATGGCAAGAATGATTGAGAAAACACCAGAATACAGAAAGCACAAATGTAAAATTTCCTATAAAGGTACTCTTGAAGAAGCACTTGATGGAGCAGATTTTGTGAGTGTTGTTCTTCTTGCAGGAAGTTTATATTCTTTTATAGCAGGAGAAAATGTATCTCTTGAATATGGATTTCTTGCTTCTGATAATATCACTTTAAATGGTGCGTTTCTTGCTTTAAAAGGAGCTCCTATAATAATGGAGATAGCAAAAAAAATGGAGAAATACTGTCCTGATGCAATTCTGATAGATTTTGCAAATCCTGTGGCAGTATTAAGTGGAGCAGTAAATAAATATACAAAAATAAAAGCGCTTGGAGTTTGTCATGGATATATGAATCACTGCTGGGATTTAACAAGAATTATGGGAAAGGATGAATTTTGTGGTGATTATGAAGTGAAAGTTGCGGGAATAAACCATTTCAGTTTTATAATTGAAGGGAAATATAAAGGAAAGGATTTAAAAAAACTTATTGAATATTACATAAAAAGAAAAACGTGGAAGAAATTGAAACTCCGGAAATACTGGTCAAAAATCACAAAGAAAAATATAAAAAGAGGACTTGGGTATATGGTAAAACTATTTGAAGAGTTTGATGCATTACTTTTTTCAAATGAAGGAGATGGAATTGGACATTTTTTCTATGAAGATTATCTGAACTATGCTAAAAAGAACTGGAAAAAGAAAACAAAAAGTGAGATTAAAAGAGAGGTGAAGGAAAGGATTAAAGCAAAAGAAAAAGCAGATAAAGAATTTCGAGAAATTTTAAAAAAAGACCTGGATGAAAATTTCTGGAACACATATCCTCTCAAAAACAGAAATTTTGGAAGAGATGATAAAGATATAATTGCAAAAATATTGAGAGCTGTTTCAGGTAAAAAAGAAAAAATTGTAGCAAGCAGACCAAATGAAGGAGCAGTGGAAGGAATGGAAAACAGACTTATTCTTGAATATTCAATGGAGATGAAAGGGAAGGAGATTAAACCTGAGAAAAGCCTGAAAATTCCAGAAAGTATGTATGGTATAATTTCTTCCCTTTCCAATTATCAGACATTACTTGCTGATGCAATTGGAACAAAAGACCCGAAAATTTTATATCAGGCACTTTATTCATATCCAGTAAAACAGGGAAGTAAAGAAGCAAAGAGATTGTGGAAGGAACTTCTTGAAATAAATAAAGACGAAATTTATCCAGAGTTTTTGAAATTGGAGGAATTCATAAAATAAATTTTTTAATTTCCTAATCGGGATAGTTAAAATCCTTTTCCCTCTAAGAAAAAAACTTGACAGGATTGAAATTGTTGGTTATATTATTAACATAGTATACAAAATGAACGAAAAAGATTATGAAGAATTTGAAGAATTAAGAAAGGAACTGGAAGGGGTAATAAAGAAAGAAGAATTTTACAGAATACTTGCCTCCACAATTTTTGAAGGAGTTGCCTTTCATTATCATGGTAAACTTCTCTTCTGTAATGAAAGTTTTACTAAGATATTTGGATATAAAATGGAAGAATTGATAGGTAAAGATGTTCTTTCTCTTATCTCTCCTTCTTCCAGAAAAAAAATAAAAGAAAAGATAGAGAAAATGGAAGAAAAAGAATATGAAGCAATAGGGTTGAAGAAGGATGGAGAAACTTTTATAGGAATGTTCAGAGGAAGAAATATAAATTATAAAGGAAAAGTTCTTAATATGGTGAGTGTAAGGGATATAACAGAAGAGAAGGAAAATAAAGAAAAACTTGAGAAAAATCAGAAATTTTTGCAGGGAATTTTTGATACAATTGAAGCGTTTCTGGTCATTCTTGATAGTGAAGGAAGGATAGTAAAAATTAACAAAAAATTTGAAACACTAACAGGTATTCCAGAGAAAAAAATTATTGGTAAATTCTACACAGATGTTTTTGTGATTGAAGAAGAAAAAAGTATATTTGAAGAAATATTCTATCGTGTAATTTCTGGGATGGTTCCTGTTAAAGATGAAAGTTCTCTTATTACCAAAAATGGAGAAGAAAGAATAATTTTATGGTCAAATTCAGCAATTACCAATGAAAAGGGTGAAGTTATTTTTGTAGTGAGGACAGGAATAGATATAACAAATGAAAGGAAGTACTTCCAGAAAGTTAAAGAATCTGAAGAAAAATACAGAACACTTGCAGAAACAATTCTGGATGGAATTGTAATAATAGATTTTGATGGAAATATAATTTTTGCAAACAGAACTGCTGCCGAGATGTTTGGATTTAAGAATGTGAAAGAGATTCTCAAAAGGAATATATTTGAGTTTATCTGTGAGGACTTCAAAGAAAAGGCAGAGAGTGATATGAAACTTGTATTTGAAAATAAGGGAGGATTTCTTGTAGAGTATAGAATGAGAGATAGAGAGGGAGTTGAATTCTGGATAGAAGGTATTGGAAAGAAAATTCATTTTGAAGGAAAAGATGTTGACCTTCTGTGTTTGAGGGATATAACTGATAGAAAACTGGCAGAAGAAAGTTTGAAAATATCATTGAGTAAAACAAAATATCTTTTAAGTCAGACAGTAACAGCACTCTCAACAACAATTGGAGAGAGAGACCCTTATACAGCCGAACATCAGAAAAGAGTTGCTTCTCTTGCCACTGCAATAGCAAAAGAAATGGGATTCTCGGAAAACTTAATTGAAGGAATAAGAATTGCGGCACTTTTACATGACATAGGGAAAATAAGTATCCCTGCAGAAATACTTTCAAAACCCAGAAAACTTACAGAAATTGAAATGAATATGGTAAAAAATCACCCAAGAGAGGGAGTTGAGATTATAAAATTTATTGAATTTCCCTGGCCAATCCATAAAATAATTCTCCAACATCATGAAAGGTTAAATGGTTCAGGATATCCTGAAGGATTGAAAGGAGATGAGATTCTGCTTGAGGCAAGAATTCTTGCAGTTGCTGATGTTGTGGAGGCAATGAGTTCCCACAGACCTTATAGACCTGCTCTTGGAATAGAAAAGGCACTTGAGGAAATTAAAAAGAATAAAGGGATTCTTTATGACCCTGATGTTGTTGATGCTTGTATAAGGGTTTTTGAAAAAGGTTTTAAATTTTAAGAGTTCAACTTTTTCAAAATTTAAAATTTTTCTTCTTACATAAAAATGCCGAAGAGGGGAGTCGAACCCCTACGAGGTAAACCCTCACCAGGTCCTGAACCTGGCGCGTCTACCAATTCCGCCACTTCGGCTTTAAAGTTCTCTTTCGCCCAAGTTGAGGCTAAACCTTGGCGCCATCTTGGTCTCTTCTTTGGAGTAAAGGTTTAGCCTCTATTATTATTATACAAAAATCTCTCAGGAATACCAAACACATATGGTTTTTTTGAATGAGGATTTTTATAAACAAGAACTTTTGTCTGATATACTTCTTCAATATTCTGATA
>JAGHCG010000099.1 GCA_021160565.1 bacterium
GAAGAAACAAGTTCTCTTAAAAGTGCATGGAGCCATATTCCGTTAAATCCCATATTTTTAATTTCTTTCAGATACCAGTCAGGATAGGATTTGGTTGCCTCTTCTATTTCTCTCCCATAAAAATCAGACCAGGGAGACCGTATTATTCTTATTTCAAATGTATTTTTCATTTTAGCATCTCCTTCATTTTTTCAAGTATTTCTTTTTTTGCCTTTTCTCCATAATCCAGATTTGCTTCTTTTGCTGTTTTTGAATACCATTTTTCTTCAGTGAATTTCTCCATATTTACACCTTCAGGGCAGAAAGCAAGCATAAGAGAGGTTTCCTGTTTTCCTGCATGGTCAATTGGATACTTTTTCTGAATATCTTCTGTCATAAATGGGTGGATTTTTATCCAGTTAAACGGGTCTTCTCCTTCCTTGTGTTTTTCATAATAGTCTTTTGAAGTTTCTCTCCCCCACCATCCCTCTCCTTCTTTTTTTTCTATGAATTCAAAAATTACTTCTCTTGCTGCAAGTTTAAATGCGAGGTCTGTTGGCATACCAGCAGTGAAATTTTCACTCTGATGGTGTATAAAAACATGAATATTTCTGAAACCTATTCTGAGTAAACTTCTGAAAAGGTCTTTTGCAAATGGATATATTGAAGATGAAGAGATATGAATTGTTCCATTATTTTCCGGTGGTTCCACTGCATAACTGGCTGCTCCATAATAAAAAGGCGGAAGAATTATCATATCAATTTCTCTTTCCAGTTCCTCAAGAGCTTTTATCACAAGTAAAGTATCAACTCCAAAAACAAGATGCTCACTGTGGTACTCAATAACTCCAACTGGAAGAACAACAGGCCAGTTTTCTTCAATACCTTTCCTTAACTGGTGTGGAAAACACATTTCGTATTTCATTTTTGTTCCTCCTTTTACACCTCTATTATTTCCATTAATTTCCCACTTAAAGGCTCAACTCCATCTTTTTTAACCACAACCCCATTTTCCCATCTCAATCCAAACTCATCGCAGTAAAGGAAAGTGTCAACCTGGAAAGTCATGTTTTCTTCAAGGTAATAGTTAGAGTTTGTTTCCATCCAGGGCTTTTCCACTTCAAGCATACCGAGTCCATGGCATGGACCGTAAAGTAAGTTTTTTCCTACACCTATTTTCTCACCATATTCAAAGAATTTCTTTGCAACCTCACTTGCTTTAACTCCTGCCTTCATCCATTCCATTGTTTTTCTGTGCATATCAAGTCCTGCTTCAACAAGTCTTCTCATTTCAGAACTCATTTTCCCTATGCATACAGGTCTTCCAACACTTGAAGAATAACCTGCAACTCTTGCTCCAATATTAAGTTGAATAAGTTTTCCTTTCCCAAGTTTATCATATCCAGGACGACCAATTGCGTGATTTGAGTTTTTACCAGAAAGAACATACTGGGGATGCCCTTCATATTCAGCTCCATTTTCATAAAGGGCTTTTTCAATAATTCCAACCAGTTGCAACTCTGTCATTTCAGAATTCATTGATTTAATCGCTTCTTCCAGTGCTATCTCTGAAATTCTGAAACTTTCTTTTAACATTTCAAGTTCAACAGGACTTTTGATAATCCTCATATTTACCAGAATGTCATCACTTTTTATTATTTCTGCTTCAGGTGCTGCTTCCTTTATTGCTTCATATACGGGTACAGGAAATATCTGATATCCAGCCAGTCCTATTTTTCTAACTTTCTCTCCGACCATCTCTCTGAAAACTTTTGAAAAGTCATCAAGTTCCATATCAGGATATTCAGGTTCAGCACTTTCTCTGTACTGTAAAATTCTGTAAATTTTTTTGACCCTGCTTCTATCAAGAGCGAATGTTTCACTTTCAGGACCTATAAGAAGAGCAATATCTCCTTTTTTTGAGACAGCAACTCCGGCAGTTTCAAATATAGGCCAATAGTCAGTTAAATATCTTACATTTGCAAAATCAGCTTCATTTGATTGAGCAATTAAAATATCAATGCCTTTCTTCCTCACTTCCTCAACAACTTTTTCCCATCTTCTTTTAAATTCACTATCAGGTATTCTGTATTCTCTCATTTTTCCCTCCTCCTTTCCCATAAGTTTTTATCCCAGTAAATTACAATTCCAAGGTTAAATGGTTTCCCACTGAGTAATATTTTATACGCTTCCAGAGAATTTTCACAATAAAATCTGTGAGTTATAAGGTCTGCTATATTTAACCTTCTTCTTTTTATCTCTTTAAAAGTAGTTTCCCAGTCTTCTTCATCAAATCCAATTGTTGTTTTTACAGTTATTTCCCTTATTTTAATCTGATCAAGGTCTATTGCACAATGCTGTTTGTCAAAATACTGTGCCTGTAAAAGTAATTTTCCCCATCTTTTTGTATGCTGTATGCACATATCAATTACTTCTGGAACTCCTGCTGTGTCATAAACAATATCAAAACCCTCTGGAGCAATTTCTTTAAGTTTTTTCTCAATATTTCTGTCAGATTTAATCACATATGGAATAAATTTTTTCCCAAATTCCACTCTTTCATCATTTTTTTCAATTATAACAGGAAAGGCGTTTTTTAAAAGAGCAAATTGAGCCGCACATATTCCAAGAAAACCAGCTCCAATTATCAGTATTTTTTCTCCCCCTTTAACTTCCAGAAATCTCATTCCTCTGTGAGCCACTGAAGTTAAAATTGTAAAACAAGTTGTTTCAAGTTCAAAAATTGAAGGCATTTCTGAGGAGATGAATTTATATTGGGAAGGAGTATCAACAGAATATCCAAGATGAGCTCCCCACATCGAAACAATTTTTTCTTTCCAGCATCCTTCTGCAGAAAAACCATAAACAATATCTCCAGGCTGAAACTTTTTTACATTCTTTCCGCATTCCTCAACAATCCCAATTCTGTGGTATCCTGGAATATTTGGAAACTTTGTTCCTATATGTTTTCCTTTAAGAATCCATCT
Source organism: bacterium (assembly GCA_021160565.1). Taxonomy (GTDB): domain Bacteria; phylum Ratteibacteria; class UBA8468; order B48-G9; family JAFGKM01; genus JAGHCG01. The sequence goes on from JAGHCG010000099.1 coordinate 2,967, forward strand.
TTCAGTGCCTGGAGAAATTGCTGTAATGAGAGTTCTCACAAGCATTTCATTTTCTCTCATTTTTTTCAGAGTAATTTCTTCAAGAGAAAATTTACATGGAGAAGTAAAAACAACTGCTTTTGTTTTCATCATTTCCTCCTTCCCCATTTTTACATTTCAAAAACAATTTTAAATGCTTTTTTATTTTTGAGAAGAGAAAATCCATCTTTAATTTTTTCAAATTTCATCTTATGTGAATAAAACAAATTGAAAGGGATAATTCCTAACTTTATCATTCCAAGAAGAGAATTATGAGCAGTATTTTCAGAAGGACCTGTAAAAATTACCTGCCAGTTTCCAGGACTTTTTACCCTTTCAATAAAATAATTTGCTGGGGAGGTTACTGCATAAGGAAGAATTTTTCCATTTTCAGCAAGAAGTTGAGTTGCTTCTGTAAATAAATTTTTATCTCCTGCTGCATCTATAACAAAATCCACTCCTTTATTTCCAGTGAATTCTTTTACTTTTTTAACCATATCTTCTTTTTTATTATTAATCACAAAATCTACACCAAGATTTTTTATATATTCAAGCGACTGGTCTCTCCTTCCAATTACTATTACAGGATATGCTCCTGACAATTTTGAAAAGAAGCAAAAGCCCATTGCGACAGGACCACTCCCAAGGATAGCAACGGATTTTCCCATTCTAACACCAATTTTTGAAATGAAACTGAATGTCTCTTTTAAAGTTATGAGCATTGTGGCATCTGAAGGAGTAATTTTTATATCTTCAGGAATTTTCTGCTGGAAAATTGTATAGTTGTTGAGAACTTTATCTGGATTATCCTGGTAAAATGCTTTTATATCTGTAATAATTCCATATTCTGCAAACCCACCCCATAAAGAAAAATATTTTCCCAGTTTTTCTCCAGGATAAACTGCTGCTGGTCTTAAGAAAATATCTCCTTCTTTTATATATCTCACCTTTTTACCTGTTTTTATTACAACTCCTACGCTTTCATGTCCAAGGATTCCTGGATAATCAAGAGGATATGGGAATTCTCCATTTATTATATGCTGATCTGTTCCACTACAGGTAGCACAGGCAAGAATTTTACATAAACACTGATAATCATTTATTTCAGGTTCAGAAATTTCTTCAATCCAGATATTTCCTTTTCCGTCAGTTATTGCTGCTTTCATTTTTCAGAGAATACCGTAAATTTCTTTAAGGGTATCAATGTAATACCTATAATTTTCCAGAGATATATCAGAAGACACAGAATGGTCTATTCTGGGAATATACCCTCCTTCCTTAATTATCTTCTCCTTTCTTTTTATTTCTTTTTTTATCTCTTCTTTTCCGGAAGCAACAGCCCTTTTATCTATTCCTCCCATCATTTTTATTCTCTTTCCATACCTTTTTCTTAAATCCACAGGGTCCATATCAGCAGCCACTTCACATGGCCAGAAAGTATCAATTCCTGCTTCAAGATACATTTCCATAAAAGGATTTAAATTCCCATCGCTGTCATAAAGAACAAGTTCAATTCCTGCATCTTTTGCTATTTCAACTATTTTTTTATATCTGGGAAATAAAAATTTTCTGAAAGTATCTGGAGAAATTAAAGTTGAAGTTTTAAAGGCAATATCTTCACCAAATCCAAGATAATCAATTTTTAACCCTTCTTTTTTAATTCTTTTTATTCCTTCTTCACAGAAATAAAAAATCCTCTCAAAAAGTTCTTCAACAAGTTCAGGTGCATCATAGAAAAGAAAACTTGCTGTCGTTACTCCACACAGATTTCTTAAATGTCCATAATAACACCCACCATCAAGAAAAAGAATATAATCCCTGTTTTCCTGTTCCCTTAACCATATTTCTTTTTTCTTTTCCCAGTCAGAAGGCCACCTTTCTTCAATTGTATCGGGATTAAACTTTTCATCAATAACTTTTCTTAAATCCTGAGGTGTTTTAACTGGAAAGTCAATCCATTCAGGCATAGTCATCTTGTTTTTAAAATCACGTACTTTCCTCCCATAACGGTCAATTTTTATTATTTCTTCATCATTTTCTTCAATTATTCTTTCTTCAAAGGGTGGATAAACCCCTGTTATAGGTCCAGCATATACAAGTTTTAAACTCTCAATCCCAAAATATTCCTCAAAAGAAACACCTTCTGGATACCCTTCTTTTATC
>JAGHCG010000081.1 GCA_021160565.1 bacterium
ATATATAGATGCAGGAAAATTAAACAAAGATGAAATATATCCCGGTATAGAAGAAAAAATTGTCTGGACTGGAAATAAAGCTCTGAAATTTGAAGTTGAAAATTCCAGGGGATTCAGCTGGTCAGAAGTTTATATGGATGGGATTTTTGAAGTAAAACCTTATACAGAATATATTCTGAATTTCTGGTATTACCACTCTGGAGATAAAAGTTTAGATGGAAATGTATGGTTGCATCTGGCAGGAAAAAGGTATATAAAATTGCCTGACCTTGATAAAAACGGACCAAACCAGTGGAAACAATATACCTTTTATTTCAAAACAGAGAAAGAAACAGGAAAATCAGCAGTACAGTTCTGGGGAATATGTAAAAAAAAGGGAATTTCAGATAAGATTATTTTTGATGATATCCAGATATTTACTCACGGAAATGTCTGGGATAAAGACTTCTGGGAAATATCACAAGATGATGTCCATAGTGGTTTATGTTGCTTAAAAGTCAAGGGAACACCTCAACCACTCAGGATAACTAGTGACGTTGTAGGAATTGACTACCATAAGAGATATAAACTCATCGCATTTGTAAAAGCAAAAGAAGCAACTGGAGAGAATTATATTAAGATAAATTGGAAAAGATATGCTAATAAATTTGATATGGAAACTATTGGAACGACATTGAGTAATCCAATAACAGGAACATTTGACTGGAAAAAAATAGAAATTCCACTCATACCTCCTGAAACAGCGCAATTTCTTGAAGTTGAACTGTTTTCATTTGGCAAGCAGCGTACATGGATGGTGGATGATTTTTTTATGGATGGTTTTGGAGATGAAGAGATTGAATTTTTAATGTCCCAGGCAGGTTTTGAGAAAGATGGATATAAAGATGTGGTGGTAAGAACAAAGGAAAAATTTACCAGCCAGCCATTTCTGGAAATATACAAAAAAGACAACAAAACTCCTGTTTTCAAGAAACAGATGGAATACTGGGGAAAATACAAATGGGGGAGACATTATTACAGAGTAGAATTCAGTGAACTGAAAAAAGAAGGAGAGTATTTCCTTAAGGTTATATACAATAATAAAGAACAGCAATCACCCGTATTTCCCATTAAACATGGTTTGTACCGGGATTTGGCAAAAAACGGAGTCAAGTACTTCTATTACCAGAGAAGTGGATGTGAAATACCTGGGTGGCATAAAGCGTGTCACCTGGATGACGCATGGGTTACTAATTTCAATACTTCTAAAAAATATTACCATGTGGACTTAACAGGCGGATGGTTTGATGCAGCAGACCTGAACAAATGGCTTGACCCTCAGGGATGGTATGTAAGAAGTGTGGCTAATGTTTATAATAAACTTAAAGATGAAAGAAAAGATTTTCTAAAAGGAAAACTTCCTGATATAGTTGAAGAAGCAAAATGGGGTGCAGAATATATCAAAAAAAGTTATAAAGGGAATGGTGAGTTTTATTTCTGTGTTAAAATTTTTGACTGGAAGACCCCGCCTGATGAAGATACTGATAATATACCTGGAAACGATGATGACAGGTGTTCAAATGTTATACTCCCTGAGACTTGTGCAACTTTAGGACTGGCTTCATTTGCTTTAACACTGAAAAATATAGGAAATGAAGAAGCTCCTGTGTACTTACAAACTGCAATAGACGCTTTCACAAATCAGACAGAAAATCCTGAAATAGTAAAAAAACTTAAACTTGCAGGTATCCAGGAAGACAATATCTGTTTAACTCTTTCTGCAATAGACCTTTATAAAGTAACGAAAGATAAAAAATACCTGAACTTTGCAAAAGAACATGTAAAGCAAATAGCACAAACCTGTATTGCCAGAAAATACAAGATTTCTACTCATAAGGAACCAGAAAAAAAGCGGCTCTTATACTTCCTGGAGCCACTTGAAGAATTTGTCCTTAATTTACCGGAAGAACCAGAAACCGCACTTTGTAAAAAAGCACTGGAAATTGTAGCATATCATATGGTAAAAGTTTCCCGTCTTTCTCCTCTCGGTCATACACAGACATTAACAGAGAATATTGAAGATTCCAGCATTTTTCTTTCCCCAGGAAGGTCAACTACTTATATTTTGAGTTGTGCATCTCATCTGGCGGTAATGTCCTACATTTTAGGAAAATCTGAACTTTTGAAAATTGCTGAAAGAGATTTACAGTACGCTCTGGGAAGAAATTTTCAGGGTGCAAGTTGCATGGCAGGGGTTGGCTGGAAATGGACTGCACATTTTACTTTTCTATGCAACTGCCCTGGGCATGAAGAAGGAATAATACCCTATGCAGTAAATAAAGGGCATCCTATTGGAGACAAGATGTTCAGAACAGGGATGCCTTATGCAGTTATGCCTGGGCCCTATTCACCATCAATGAAAGAGTGGAATTTAGAAGTATATGGAGTAACGCAGAGTTTTCTTTTAAATGCTTTTACAAATATCGTCACTTATCTCCGAGGGGGCGTACACTTGCCGTAGCTTTAGCGAAGGAGGAAGAACGACTCCTCGGAGGTAAAAAAGGAGATGAAATGTTTAAAAAAATTGTTTTCTTAACTTACCTTTTAATTTTCTGCATTAGCGCATTTGCAGAAGTTATTGATGTAAACAAGTATTATGAAGCAGAAACAGGAAATGTCATTTTAAATTCCAGTTTTGAATTTTCCGATGAAAAAGGGTTCCCTC
>JAGHCG010000154.1 GCA_021160565.1 bacterium
CTTCTGGAATGATAAAAATAATAGACCTTTACAAAACACTCTCTCTTTTTAAAAATAAAATAAATTTTCCAGAAGGATTTGAATTGACACTAAAAATGGGAGATGAAAGTGTGATTCTCAAAAAAGAAAAAGGAAATTTATCCATAGAAAAAGGTAAAGGGAAAAATTTGATTGAATTAAATGAACCGGAAATGGTAAGATTAATCATGGGAACATTTTTCTGGGCACCATCTGAAATTGATGAAAAAACAGTATCTATTTTAAAAACATTTCTTCCGTTTAACATTTTCCTCAGTCCCCTTGACCATATTTAAGGAGGTGTAAAGGTGAAAAAGAGTATAAATATTGGAGTAATTGGAAATATGAAATTTGAAGAAGGACTTAAAATTATAAAAGATGCAGGATTTGAGGCAGTTGAATTGAATTTATCCGGAGTTTTAAGTGAGAATAGCAGTGAAGATGAAGTAAAAAAAGTAAAAGAGATTGTTTTATCAAATGGACTTGAGATAGCAAGTGTTCTTGCAGGTGGTTTCTGGGATTATCCTCTGACAAGTGGAAACCCTGAAATAAGAAAAAAGGGAGAAGAACTTCTTCAAAAATCCCTTCGGATATGCAACTGGCTTGGAACTGATGCTTTACTTGTAGTCCCTGGAGTGGTAGCTCCTCTTTCAGGTGAAGGGGAAATTGTAAACTATGAAGATGCCTATAGAAGAAGTCAGGAGTCAATTAAGAAATGTGTAAAAATTGCTGAAGAAGTTGGAGTATATATATGTGTTGAAAATGTCTGGAATAAATTTCTTTTAAGTCCTCTTGAAATGAAAAAATTTGTTGAAGAAATAGGTTCTGAATTTGTAAAAGTATATTTTGATGTTGGAAATATTTTAGTCATAGGATTTCCTGAAATGTGGATAAGAATCCTTGGGAAATTAATAAAAAGAATTCATCTTAAAGATTTCAAATTGAGTGTTGGAAATATAAACGGTTTCTGTAATCTTCTTGAAGGAGATGTGAACTGGCCAGAAGTAATAAAAGCATTAAAAGAAATTGGATATGACAGTTACCTCACGGCAGAATACGGTCCTTACAAATACTATCCAGAAACAATTATATACCATCTCTCATTAAGTATTGATAAAATTCTCGGAAGAAAGTAATGACAAGTAGAGAGAGAATTTATACTGTCCTTAACGGAGAAATTCCAGATAGGGTTCCTGTTTCTCTTTATAAAATCAATCCATTTGATACAGAAAGTTTCTGGGCAAAACACAAAAGTTTTGAAAGATTACTTGAAAAAGCACGGGAATTGCAGGATACCTTTATATTTTACAGACCGAAAACAGGGTTTTTCTTTTCTGCTCCTGGTTCTGTTGATTTGAAAGTTGAGGAATATGCTGATACTCCTTTATCCCATACAGTTAAACTTGTGGTTGAAACAGAACTTGGACCTTTAATAAGAATTGCAAGAACCTCACATACCAGTGTTCATCAGTGGGTTCAAAAACCATGGATAGAAAGTCAGAGAGATATTATGAAATTCCTTTCTCTTCCATATACTCCTTTCACTCCAGATTTAAGTGAGTTTTTTGAACTTGAAAAAAATATAGGAGATAAAGGTTGCGTTATTATATCTTTACCCAATCCTCTTGGAGTTGTTGGATTTTTATTCGCACCAGGAGATTTTGCCAAATTTGCTCTTGACTATCCAGACCTTATTCATCAACTTCTTGAAAAAATCCATCAGCGACTCGTTAACCTTTATATGTATATTTCCCAAAGAGTAGGAAATACAGTTATAAGAATTAGAGGAGCAGAATATGCAACTCCTCCAACATTACCTGTGGAGTATTTCCATGATATTAAAAAGACATTTACAAATTTTGTTTTGAGATATGATAGAGAATTGATTGAAATTTTGAAAAGAGGTAATAGAAATTACATCTGTTATCACTGGCATGATAACATTGAAGAACTTTTACCCTTAGTTTTAAAGATGGGAATAGATATTATTGAACCAATTTCAAACAGCACAAGTATTCCAAATGCTATTTTAAAAGTGAGAAAAATTGCTGGAGATAGAGTTGTTATAATGGGAGGAATAAGTGCAGAGGATATGGAATTCAGAATGGCTTCAGAAATAAGGGATGGAGTTAAAGAAGCAATATTACAGGGAGCAAGAAGAGGAAGATTTATTCTTATTCCTTCTGATATTCCAGAATCTGCACCAATCTCTTCTCATGTTGAAGAAAATTATATAACATTTTTGGAAGCAGGTGTTGAATTTGGAAAATATCCCATTGGAAGGGGTTAAACAAAAAAAGAAAAAATTCCGACCATAAGTGTATAAAATCCAAAAAGATAGAGTTTATTTGTATATACTATTTTTCTTAAAAGATAAAGAGAGAAAATTCCAGTGATAAAAGAGATTAAAAAACCTGTAAGAAGAAAAGAGGGAGATATAAACTTGAAATCCTTTAATTTTATCAAAACTGCTCCCAGAAAAGAAGGGATGGCAATAAGAAAAGAATATCTGAAAGCATCTTTTTCACTTACTCCAGAAATTCTTGCTGTTGAAATTGTTGCTCCAGAACGTGATATCCCTGGAATTAAGGAAATCCCCTGAATAAATCCAATCAAAACTGCTCTTTTAAAATCCATTCTTTTCTCTCCATCTACTCTGGAGAGAAAAAGGAGTAAAGAAGTAAAGAAAAATGCAAAAGGCAAAAGGAAAGTGATTTTCTCAAGACAGAAATTAAGAGGAATTCCAATAATCGCAGTAATTAGAGAACTTACAATTATATAACAACCCAATTTGAACTCATACAATTCTTTTTTAAAAGAAAAAAAACCTTTAGCCACTTTTTTTATATCCTCCCAGAAAAATATAAAAATTACCAGAAGGGAGGAAAAATGAAGAAAAATATCAAAACTAATTCCCCCTTTCAAATTGAGAAATTTCTGGAAAAGGACAAGATGACCGGAACTGCTTACCGGCAACCACTCAGTTATTCCCTGCACAACTCCCAAAATAACAGCATCTCTCAAAATCCCTCCACTTTTCCTTCTCTTTTCTGAGGAAAATCTTCGTTAATAATCTTTTCTTGAAACTGTGGGGTTAATTCCAAGAAATGAGAATAACTTATAGATTTCTCCTTTTTATAATAATGAAGAATTTCCCTCACACCCATTTTGTTTATTATCTCATATTCTCACTCTTAATTCAAATATTTCAGAAGTGTACAAATTTGTCCGCAGGACCGGGTTCTGAGGAAGGGAAAAGAGGGTTAGCGGAATTTGTAGAGGAGGTCATCTGAATCAGGATTTTCGATAAATGAACCATCTCCATTTTCGTCAGCATCTCCTGCAACTATCGCTCCTGCTCCGGTTTCAAGTGTTCCGTTTGGTCCTGCTGAATATATTATCATTATTTTTTGTGTGGAATTGTAAGCAAGAAGATATGTATGCCCCCAGGGGTCAAGTGGGGTACCATAAGGAACAGTGGGAGAATCACCTGGATTAGTTCCCCATCCTTTAACATTACTTTTCGCTGCGGGTACTGAGCCATTGTCTGATTGATATGTTGTTTTCGGCTGGAATACCTGATATGGTCCATCCCAAGTATGTCCCTGCCTAAGTTCACTCTCCACATCGGTTGTATCCGTACTCCCATCTGTGTATGCAAGAGTATATGTACCATTCAAATCGTTTCCTCCAGTAGTTCCATCAGCCACGGCTGGATCAGGATGGTTTGAAAGAGAAGCATCTGAAAGGTCGCATAACCTTACATAATAACCACAATCCATTTTTACCATTGTTTCAGTTGCAGCAAGAGCAGCCATTTCTGATTTTGCTTTATCAATCAATGCCTTACTCCTTGATTTTCTGATAGCGGGTAAAAGTAAAGCAGCAAGAACTGCTATTATAACCATCACAACAAGGAGTTCAACCAGTGTAAATCCTTCAAAATATGATAGACGTTTAAATACACGTTTTTCCATTTTTTTCTCCTCTCAAATTTGTCTTTTTTCTTTTAAATATTTTATAACCTCCTTCAAGAAATTATCAAAAATTTTCAAATTATTCGCTCTTTCCACCACTTCTTTTTCTTCCACTTTCCAGTAAAGGTGAACCAATCTATTTCTAAAACCCACAAGTTCTATCATCTTCTCTGCAATTTCTTCTTTTATAACTTTTTCCTCTTTAAGGATTTTAAAAATTCCTTTATAAGTATCGGGTCTCTTAAACCCAAAACC
>JAGHCG010000234.1 GCA_021160565.1 bacterium
AAATTGAAAACTGGATTTGACATAAAGAACATATATGAAGTAAATCTGATAGAAGAAGAAAAGAAAAAAGTGAATATTGAAAATATTGAATTTAAACCATTTGAAATAAAGACATTTCTTATAGAGGTGTAAAATGGAGAAAGAAAAAGAAAGATTGAAAAAAGCAATTGATGAATTTATGGAAATATATGAAAAAAATCAGAATAAAAATTTACTCAGCACATATTATTCACTTCAAAACTGGCAATTGCCTGAAGTTCCACCAGTGAAAATAAACAAAGGATGGCATCCATCTGAAATGAAAAGTCTGAGCGAAAATATTGAAAAAGACCTGAAAGAGGAAGATGAATATACAAAACTTGCAAAAAAAATTGAGGGATTAACAGCACCTTTAAAATTGGAGCAACCTTTCCTTCCTGTAATTGGAACTGGTTTTGGAACAATGACAGTAGCAACTGCTTTTGGAATAGAAATAATAAAAAGTCCCTCAAATCCAGATGGTTTAATAAAGGAAAATATACCTCTTGAAAAATTTGACGAGTTTGAAGTTCCTGACCCGGGAAAAGATGGGCTTTTCCCAAAATTAAAAGAGGAAATTGAATTTATAAAAGAAAACACACCTGAAGAAATAAAAATTTCCTATCCTGATATGCAGGGACCTTTCAATACAGCCCATATAATCCTTGGAACTGAAATTTTCTATAAGATTTATGATGAAAAGGAAAGGATATTCCATCTCTTACAGTTAATAACAGATTTTATGATAAGAGTTTACAAAGTACTGCCTGAATGGATAGGAGAAGAAAGAATATTTAAATGGATTGGAAGAACAAAAAGAATAGCAGAATGTTCCTGTAATTTAATATCAAAAGAAGTTTATAAAGAAATAGTAAAACCTTTTGACATTCAACTTGTAAATTTTCACGGAGAAATTGCAATTCATCCCTGCAGTGGAAAACATGTTTTTGAAGTTACTCTTGAGGAACTTCCAGATGTGAGATTTACGGAATGTGGAATAGTGGAAAATGCTGTTTCAGGAAGCACAGAAGTTGAGTATGCAATTGAAAAAGTCAAAAATAAAAGAATTATTCTTTCAATAGGAGAGGAACTTAAAGAGGGAAAAGAGGAACAAACAATAAGAAATCATATAGAAAAACTTAGAGAGCATCCTTTCTTGGTATTCAACTATACAGGTATGTACTGGACAGAGAAAGATATTCCAAAAATTAAAGAGTTAAACGGAAAAATGCAGGAATTTTATTTAAAAACTGTAGAAAAATTAAGATGATTAAAGCAATTTCTCTCAGATGTTTTCCCTCATCATGGACATGGAAGGAATGCATTGAAAAAGCAAAAGAATATGAATTTGAAGGAGTTGAAATTAATTTTGATGGAAGAATTGAAATTGACTGTTCACCCGATACCCTTAAAGAAATAAAAAAGAGAATAAAAGAAAACAACCTTAAAGTGGTTTCTGTATATTCCAGGCATCAATGGAAAACACCCATATCAAGTGAAGATAAAGAAAAAAGGGAAAAAGGAAAAAAACTCCTTGAAAGACTTGTTGAAATAGCAGAATTCCTTGAATGTAATTCTGTCCTTACAATCCCAGGAATGGTTGATAATTCTCTGCTTTCTGACGATATTGAAATTGTTTCCTATGATAGTGTGTATAAAAGAGCAAAGGAAATAATTTATGAAGTTTCAATTTTTGCAAAAGAAAAAGGAGTTACTCTTTCAATTGAAAATGTTCCAAATAAATTCTTGCTTTCTCCTCTTGAGATGAAAAATTTTATTGAAGAAATCGGTACAGAAGCAGTTGGATGCCATTAGTATTTCCGAAAGGATTGAAGAGATAAAGAAGATGATAAAGGAGAGAAGAAAATGAAGGGGAAATTTTATATTGAGGAGAAAAAACATAAACTTGGAAAACCTCTAATCTATAGAGATAAAATAATCTGTTATATTGATGAGAACTTTTCTTTAAAAAACTTAAAACTTTCTCCTGAAGGACCAGTTCTTCTTGCTCTCCATCAAACAATCTGGTCAATTTTTCATCAAAATTTTATTCTGAAAGAAATGGATTTCAATGAAGAAGAGAAAAAAGTTAATCTCTCGTTCTCTTATTCTCATAAAGAAAGAAAACTTGAAGGAAAAAGTGAAGTAAATTTTATAGAAGAAAAAAACAGATTGAGATTAAGAATAAAGGAAGAGATTGAATTAAAAGAGGATATAAAATTTGATTGTTCAGCAAGCAATACACCAATGCATTTTTTCAGAACTCAAAATACATCCTACCACAATACAGGCGTTTACATACTTGAATATACAGACCCAATTCCCTATAAAATCCAGGGGCCTTCAACACCAATAAAAGAAGATAGACCTGATATAACAGCACCTGTATGGTATTTTGACAGAAACTGGAAATCCCCCCAGTATAAATCTGTAATATATAAAAGAACTGACAATTCTTATATACTTGTTCCCTGCAATCATGCTCCTGGGCATCAGAAAGACCTCTGGGAAATTGGATACAATGGATTTGTAGGTTGCCTTGATAATCCAGAGGCACAGTTCATTATAGAAATTAAAAATTCTTCCCTTCCAACAGTATGTCATTTCTGTATGTGGGGGTTTGATATTCATTTCTGGCTTGTGTTTAATGAAGAAATAGAAAACTATGAAAATCCAGTGGTGAAAAAAGGAAAAAAATATTCAGTAGAGTATGAAATAAAAATACCTGATAAAAAATGGACACAAAAAATTTTAAGAGAAGCAAAAATGGCAGAAGAATTCACACTTGATAAACATTTAAGAAATGTCCCTGCTTACATAGAAGGATTGAATAGATTTGATGAAAAACTTGGGCTTTTTGATGTGAGACCTTTCTGGCAAAGAAGTTCTCTCCTTTTCTGGGATAAAAGTGAGGGATTTACAGATAAAAATTCTCTTTCAATTTATCATCAGGAAAACACAAAAAATTCATGGAAACTTCAACTTGGACAGAGTCAGTTTGGAAATCCTATCAAAGGAAAAACAAAATACAGATTGAGTGGATATATAAAAACAAACCTTGAAAATGGATATGGAAGAATTGGAATGAGATTTCTAAAAGTTGAAAAACCTGGATATGGAGAAAAACATATATGGACAGATTTTTATTATTCTAAAAAAGTGGAAGGAAAAAATGACTGGCAAAAGGTAGAAGTGGAAGCAGAAACTCCGGAAGGAGAAATTTTTGTTGTTGAAATTATTTTTGAACTTAATGGAAAAGGACA
>JAGHCG010000231.1 GCA_021160565.1 bacterium
CATTAAAACCCCTTCAATCTGGGAAGGGAATATATTTACTCCTTTCACAATAAACATATCATCTGTCCTTCCTTTAATTCTGGCTATTTTTCTATGAGTTCTTCCACATTTACATTTTCCCTTAATTATTTTTGTTATATCTCTTGTTCTGTATCTTATCAACGGCATTCCCTCTCTTTTAAGGGTGGTAAGGACAAGTTCTCCTTCTTCTCCATCTGGGAGAGTTTTTCCTGTTTCAGGGTCAATTATTTCTGCAAAATAATGGTCTTCCCATAAATGTAATCCTTTCTGTTCAGGACATTCAAAAGCAACTCCAGGTCCATTCATTTCAGAAAGACCATAACAGTTGAAAATTTTTATTTTGAAAATATCTTCAAGTTTTTTTCTTGTGCTTTCTGAATATGGCTCTGCTCCCACAATTGCTCTTTTCAAATAAAAATCTTTTGAAGGAGAAAGTCCCATACTTTCTGCAACATGAGCAAGATAAAAAAGGTAACTTGGTGTTATATGAATTGTGGTTGTTTTTAAATCAATGAGAAATTCTATCTGTTTTTGAGTGTTTCCTGAACCAATTGGAATTACAAGTGCTCCTATTTTTTCTGCTCCGTAATGTAATCCAAGTCCACCTGTAAAGAGACCATAACTCATCATATTCTGAAAAACATCACAATCCCTTACTCCAATCATATAAAGACATCTGGCAATAAGGTCTGCCCATCTTTCTATATCATTTTTTGTATGAAACACAAGAGTTGATTTTCCTGTTGTTCCGGATGAGCCATGCATTCTCACAATTTTTTCAATATCAGTGGCAAGCATTCCAAAAGGATAACTCTTTCTCAAATCTTCTTTGGTGGTGAAGGGAAATTCTTTTATTTCTTCAATAGAAGTAATTTTTTCTGGCAGTTTCTTCTTTTTAAAAACTTTACTGTAAAAAGGAGATTTTCTTGCTCTTTCAATGGTTTCATTAAATAGTTCAATCTGTAATTTTTCAATTTCTTTCCTTCCCATAGTTTCAATCTTTTCTTCCCAGTACACTATTTACTCCTTTTTCTTTCCAGTCCAGCAAAACATTTATTTAGATGTTCTTCTGGTAATGGTTTTCCAAGTTTTGTTCCTATAAGAGTTGCAATTGTTGAAAGAGGAAGAGCCACAATTAATGGGTCGACAACTTCCCATTTTGTTCCTTTTGCAAGAGAGTAAACTCCAAAAAGTTTATGGCATAAAAGTAATGGTTTTGATTCTTTTGTATGAATGAAAAGAATCCAGAAAAGACTTACAAAAAATCCTACAATAAAACCACTTATTGCTCCTGCTCTTGTAATTCTTTTTGAATATAAAGCTCCTATGAACATTGGTAAAAATGAAGAAGCACAGAGTCCGAAGAATATTGCTGTTCCTCTTGCTATAATTGCTGTTCCTCCTTCAAAGAAGAGGGGAAGTCCCCAGGCCAGGAATAAACTTATTAGAATTGCAGCAAAAATACCCACTTTTGTTATCAGAATTGGCTGTCCTTTTCCTCTCAATCCCTTTTCATAAACATCTCTTCCAATGGAAGTCCCCATTGCATGAAATTGGGAACTTAATGTTGACATTGCAGCAGAAAGTAAAGTTACCATGAATAATCCTGTAAACCACTGTGGCATGGCAGTTTTTATATAAAGAGGTATTATATTTGCAACATTTTTGTTTGCAGCAAGAAGAGAAATTTTATGAAATTCAGGATGGTTGTAGAAATATGCATTTGAAAGAGCACCAACTATAAAGGCGGTTCCTGTCATCATCGGAATGAATATTCCTCCAACAAGAACAGCTCTGTCAAGTTCTTTATTGCTTTTTACTGTCATAAATCTGACTACAAGTTGAGGTTGAGCAAGAACTCCAATTCCAACACCAAGAATTATCGTTGTTACTAAGATATACCAGAACCCTGAACCGAACTTAGGGAAAGAAGTCCAGCCGGTATGTCCTTTTGCTCCAAAAATCTTAATTGCTATTGGAGCCATTGAAGTAAGTTGTTTATGTGCCTGAACAAATCCACCAAGTTTTGTATATGTCGCAATCAGAAGAAAAGCCATACCTATAAACATAAGAGAACCCTGGAAAGCGTCTGTATACATTACTCCTTTAAGTCCTCCCATAATAACATAAACTGCTATAATTGCGGTGAAAAAGAAAAGTGCTATTTCATAGTTTATATTCAAAACTTCTGCAAGAAATTTTGCTCCGCCCATAAGTACAACTGCTGCATAAAGAGGCATCGCAAGAAATATCATAAGTCCTGCAGCTCCCTGTAAAAATCTTGAATTATATCTATTACCGAGAAATTCAGGAAATGTGTGAGCATTTAAATTCAAACCCATTACTCTCGTTCTTTTTCCAAAAACAACAAATGCTATAAAAATCCCCATAAAAATGTTAAGAAAGGTAAGCCATAAAATTCCCATTCCAAAAACTGCTGCTGCTCCTCCAAATCCAACTATAGCAGATGTACTTATAAAAGTAGCTCCATAAGAAAGTGCCATAACAAAAGGATGAATACTTCTTCCTGCGATCATATAATCAGCAGCGGTTTTTGTTCCCTTATATCCAAAGTAAGTTAGAAAAGCAAGAACTATGAGATAACCTATCACTATTACTGAAAGTAAAAGAATATTCATCCCTCCTCCTTTTACATAGTTTCTTCAATTCTCTTTTCCTCTTCTGCCCATTCCTTCTCTTCTCTTATCTCTTCCTCACTTACTTCTTCTTCAGGTTTATTCCAGATGATAATTCCATAAATTATACATAAAAGTGAACTCAAAATTGTGAGTAAAAAACCAGTACTGACTGCTGCATCTCCAAGTCCAAACATTTTTCCTCCTTATAATGATTTTATTTCTTCATCTGTGAAAACTTTTATTCCCTTTTCTTTAAGAAGATTTTCTCCCTCTTTAATATTTTCTACTCTGAATACAACAATTGCCTTATTTCCTGTTTTTTCCACAAAAGCATACATATATTCCACATTTATTCCCTTCTCAGCAAAAAAATCCAGAATTCCAGCAAGTCCTCCTGGTGTATCCTCAACTTCTGCTGCTATAACAGAAGTTTTAATCACAGAAATTCCATTTTCCTTCAGTACTTTCACAGCATCATCTTTTTTATCAACTATAATTCTCAAAACTCCATAATCTTTTGTATCTGCAAGAGAAAGAGCCCTTATATTTATTCCATTTTTTCCAAGAATTGAAACCACTTCTTCCAATCTTCCTGGCTTATTCTCTATAAAAATTGATAATTGAGTTACTGCCATTTTTCTCCTCCTTATATTTTTCTCATATCAATAACTCTTTTTGCTTTTCCCATACTTCTTTCAATACTTTTTGGTTCAACAAGTTTAACTTCAACTGAAAGACCGAGAGTGGATTCAATTTCATCCATAACTTTTTTCTCAAGTTCTTCGAGTTTTTTAACTTCATCTGAAAATGTCTCTTCTGTAACTTCAACTCTCACTTCCAGTTTATCAAGGTGTTTTTCCCTGGTGACCACAAGTTGATAATGAGGAGCAACCTCTGGAATTTTCATAAGAACTGTTTCTATCTGGGAAGGAAAGACATTAACTCCTCTAATTATAAGCATATCATCAATTCTTCCTTTAATTTTACTTATCCTCGGCATTGTTCTTTTACAGTAGGGACATTCTTCTTTTGTCATTGTGACAATATCTCCTGTTCTGTATCTTATAAGAGGAAGAGCCTCTTTTGTTAAAGTGGTAAGGACAAGTTCTCCTTCTTTTCCTTCTTCCAGTACTTCGCCTGTTTCAGGATTTATCACTTCTGGAAGGAAATGGTCAGCCCACACATGGAGTCCATTTTTACCTTCACATTCCATTGCTACACCTGGACCGATTATTTCAGAGAGTCCATAAATATCAAGAGCAAGCATATTCCATTCTTTCTCAATCTGTTTTCTCATTCCCTCTGACCATGGTTCTGCTCCAAGAATTCCAATTCTTATTGTTGTTTTTCTCGGGTCAATTCCCATATCTTTTGCTTCCTCTGCCATATAAAGAGAATAAGAAGGAGTACATGTTAAAACAGTACTTTTAAAGTCCTGCATAATCATAAGTTGTCTTTTAGTTCCTCCAGCAGATATTGGAATAACTGTTGCGCCTATTTCAAGTGCCCCATAATGAACTCCAAGTCCACCTGTAAAAAGACCATATCCATAGGCATTCTGAATAATATCATCTTTCCCAACTCCAGCACATACAAGGCTTCTTGCCATAACCTCACTCCAGAGTTTTATATCATTTTTTGTATATCCAACTACTGTGAGTTTCCCAGTTGTTCCAGAAGAAGCATGAATTTCCACCACTTCACTTAAAGGAATGGCAAAAAGATTGAAAGGGTAATTGTCTCTTAAAACTGACTTTGTTGTGAATGGAAGGTTTTTTAACTCATCAAGAGAATTTAACTTTTCCACATTCAGATTGTTTTCTTTAAAAAGTTTCTGATAAAATGGGATTTTTTCATTTACATACCTTAAAATATTTTTTAATCTTTCAAGTTGTATTTCTTCTATTTTTTTTAACGGGGCTGTTTCAATTTCCCTGTTAAAATAATTGACCATGAGAGCCTCCTTTTATTTGGGGAAAACAAAAGATAAGAATACAAAAAGAAAGAGACTATGGGAAGGTTTTCTATCTGGTCTAATAAAGTTTTACTTCTTTGAATTTCCTCTCCTCCTTTTAAAAATTTCAATTATATTTTCTAAAATTTTATATTAAACTTCAAATTTGTCAAATAAATCTACTTTCCGACTTAAAAACTCTGGAATTCATTGATACACAAGGTCTCCAGATACCGAGGTTTAGCCTCGGTAGATGAACCACATGAGAAGGGAACTGCCAGATACAGCAATTAAGGTGAAGGGAAGACCTATTTTTGCAAAATCAATGAAATTTACTTTATACCCGTTTTTTCTTAAAATTCCAACTCCCACAACATTGCAACTTGCTCCAATAGGAGTTATATTTCCCCCAATACAGCTTCCCATCAGAAGTCCAAAATAATAAATGAAAGGATTTACTCCAAGTTTTAATGAGAGAATTTTTATTCCAGAAAGCATCGCAAGTGTGTAAGGGATATTATCAACAAAAGAAGAGATGAGAACAGAAAACCAGACAATTATAAGATAAAGAACAAAAGGATTTTTTTCCCCAACTTTTACAAGGAAATTTGCAATATCTTCTATAAATCCCATCTTTTTTATTGTCCCTACCAGAATGAATATTCCTATCAGTAGGAAGAAACTATCCCAGTCAATATGTTTGGGAGAAATTTTTTCCTCTTTTTGGGTTGTTAGAAACCATATAAGTCCTCCAATTCCATAAGAAAGGCATATTACAGCAGGGAAAAAAGAGAATTTCTCCTGAAGGAAAGAAGTGGCAGCAAGAGAAAAAATCATCGTGATTATAAGGATTGCTGGAATCCATGAACTGACCTGAATTTTTTCTCCATTGCGGTGAGTTATTTCTCTCTCTTTTCTGAAAAATAAATAAAGGATAAAAAAACTTAAGATTGCTCCAAACTGGACAAAGAAGAAAATACCGGGTTTTCCAGTGGAAAGATTTAATTTTGCAGCAGGCATATAGAAAAAGTTATTAAAATTCATTCCTGTTTCCATAGCGAGAATTATACTGGGGCTATCTCCAACCATTGTGGCACACCCCTGGAGATTACTTGATATCGCCATACCAACAAAAAGGGGAACAGGATTTAATTTATATTTTCTGGTGAATTCAAGAGCAACAGGAGCCATTATGAGAATTGTCGCAACGTTTTCCACAAAAGCAGATATAAAACTTGTAATTATACATATCAGAAGATACACAATCCCTGTCCTGAGTTTTTTTTCAACAATTCTATTTATTATAACAGATGGTACTTTTGAAACAGTGAAAAGGAAAGAAAGAATACTTGTTCCAAGAAAAATTCCAAGGACATTGTAATTGAGAAAATTTACTATATCAGAGAAGTTTATAATTTTAAGAAGAAGGAAGATAAAAATAACTGAATACACAAAATAATTCCCTTTCTCTCTTTTTATTACAATCCCTGAATATGCAAGAAGGAATAAAATAAGAACAAGGAATTTCATATTTATGCCCAGAAAAGAACATTACCTGTTTCACCTGTGAAAAAATCAATGACAAGCCACAATCCATTTACCACAAATTGACCAACAATCAAACCTATAAAGAAAACTTTGCCTTTTTCATAAATCTGAGCTCCACCATATCTTAAAATTAAAAACTTAATAAACCAGGCTATAAAAATTGAGAACCATAATGCATTTGTCATCATTATGGTTGAAAAGGCAAAACCGAGTGGATGGAATGGGAACCATAAAAATCTCATTCTCATCAGTTGAAGGAAAACAGTAATTCCTGCTCCAATTCCTGCAAATCCAAGATATAATAAATCCGGTCCAGTTGGTTTTTTCAATTCCTGAACTATATACTTCCATCCATATTGAGGACCGGCAATGAAAAACCAGGTGTTTGCGTTTATAGCTCCGTGTTTATATCCCAGAAAAAGAGTAGTCCAGATAGAAGAAAATAGAGAAATAAAAATGGAAAGGATTATTCCCCAGAAGACCATTCTCTTTTTCTTTTTTACCTCTTCAAGCATTTTCAAACCATTTGCCACAGAAGCCATTACAAAAGTTCTTACATCAGAGGCATAAACAAAAGTTAATCCAAGAGCAGCAAGTCCTGATGGTCCAAGATTTTTTGAACCAATAATTGAGTTTGTTATAACTGGTGCAATTACAGGGGCTCTGGTTGCGGCAAGTCCCCCTTCTACAATTACTCTTGTTATGCCTATGAAAATTATAAAGGCAAAAAATATAAAGATTAAAGAAGCAAGTGGTGAAAGACCGCTTGTAATAAGCCAGAGGAAAATGATAATAAGAGAAATCACAAGACCCCAGAAAGATACCGTGTAGGATACAATTTCATAATTTGAACTTTCATCTCTTTCTTTTCTTATCGCTTTTCTGAATACTTCTTTTAAATGAGATTTTGAAAGCCAAAGGCCATAAAGAACAATAACAACGAGGGCTCCAAGTGATTGCCATCCAAGTAGTGGTCTGGCTGCATTGTAAGGTAAAAATTCAGAAACTCCAAAACCTGTAATATTGAAATATCCCTGTTCAATTGTGGTGAGGAGACAGAAAAACCATAAACTGAAAGAGAGAGGAAGATTGACAAAATATGTAAATCCAATCATGGGGAAACTTATTCTGAATTGGAGATTCATAGTCCTTCTGAAAATAGGAATACTTCTGACAAGTTCAATTTTTGGAATTGCTGGCTGGTAAAAGTTCAATCCATTTATGCACCCTATAACAAAAGGAATAGCGAATGAAAGCCAGAACAATTTATTTTTAAAAAGATTATTTTCTGTTGAATGAATAAGTTCAAGGGGTGCTTTTGTGAGAGGATAATTCAATTTTTCTTTTTCCATCCATTGTTTCCTCAAAATGACCATTATGAATATCATTGCGAGATAGAGAGCGATTATAAGTAAAAGCCAGTAAGCAAGAGGTTTTATCCATGCTTCATAAGGGATTCTCATTCCTTTTGGTATTCCTTCAAAAAACCATTTGATAGCATTTTCATCGTGCAGGATAGTCCATTTTTTAAGATGAGGAATAAAGAGTTTGTTCCATTCATTCTGTGGAGTTGCATAATACTTTGTTCCAGCAATTAAAGGAATAAGATAAAGGGTAAGCCCCATTGTGGGTATTGCACAGGAAACAATCATCATTATGTAGATTAAAATCATCTCAGGAGCAGAAAGAGAAAATCTTGGAAAGAATTTTTTGGCAAGGACATTATAAAGAGAGATGAAAAAGATAAAAAATATAGCAGAAGGAGTGGTGAAATCAAGAGCCATGTATGAGCCTTTGATTACCATCAAATTATAAACATTTCCCGCTCCTATCAAAAAAGAAAAAATTGCTCCAATTATCAATGCTCTTACCGTAAAAATCTTATTATTTTCCATTCCTATTCAAAATTCCATTCTTCATAATAAGAAGGTAAAATTTCTTCAATAAAAATTGATTTTTCAGATGAAAAATATCTGTAAAAATCTCTTGTGTAATATGTAATATATAAATCTTCTTTTGCTCTTGTCACAGCCACATAAAAAATTCTTCTCTCCTCTTCAAGAGCCATTATATCATACATTGAAGAAGGGTGAGGAAAATGTCCATCACTTACTCCAATTATAAATACTATTTTCCATTCCAGACCTTTTGCCTGATGAATTGTTGAAAGAATTACTGTCTGACAGGAGGATGTTTTTTCTCCTTTTACATGTTCCTGTAAACTTGCTTCTGAAAGAAAATCTGAAAGTGATGAATAGGATAAACTTATTTCTTTTAAACTTTCAATATCTTCAAGCCTTTCTGCGTCATCCTTATACTTTTTGGTGAGATATTTTTTATATCCTGAATTGAGAATTATATCTATTGCTTCTGGAATTTCCAATCTTTCTATTTCTTTTAATGTTTTAATGAGTTTATTCAAATTTTCTTTTCCCTTTGAATTTATTTTTAAATTTCCTAGATTTTTTATGAATGTATTTAAGTTTTCTGATTTTGAGATAAGATTTA
>JAGHCG010000210.1 GCA_021160565.1 bacterium
ATAAAATAGGAAAGAGGTAAGGGAAGATGTACTCCAAGAAAACTGAAAAATTTAAAAATTAAATTTAACATGTTATAAAATTTTTCTTCCTTCTATGGATTTTTTCAGAGTGTTTACATCTATATATTCTATTTCTGAACCAAGAGGAATCCCGATTGCAAGCCGGGAATGTTTTATATTCATTTTTTTTAAAATATCTGAAATATACATAGCAGTGTCTTCTCCTTCAGGAGTTGGATTTGTTGCAATTATAACTTCTTCAATATTTTCATTCTTCAATCTTTCAATCAACTGAGGAATTTTCAAATCAGAAGGATAAACTTTTTCAAGCATGGAAATCCTTCCCCACAAAACATGGTATTTTCCTTTAAAACCTGTTTTTTCAATCAGAACAAGGTCTTTTACCTCCTCCACAACACATATTATATTTTCTCGCTTCTCATCACTACAGATATTGCATATTTCCTTATCTGAGAGATTAAAACATTTCTGGCAGAGTTTTACTTCTTTTTTTAAAGAGATTAAATTTTCAGCCAGAGATATCACATTTTTTTCATCTTCTTCAATCAAAAAATTCACAATCCTTTCTGCGCTTTTTGGACCTATTCCAGGCAATTTTTCCAGTTTTTCAATCAATTTCTGCACAATTTCTGGATAATAATTCATTTTTATCAAAAGGGAAGGTTAAAAGAACCAATCTGAGATTTTAATTCTGAACTTATAACTTTTTCAACTTCCTTCTGTGCTGCTGAAAAAGTTTTCTTAATTAATCTCTCAAGATGAACTTTGTTTTCTGGTTTAAGAATATCAGGAACAATTTCAATGGAAATTAACTCCATTTTCCCATTTACTTTAAGTTTTACCTCTCCATCAGGAGAGGAAACTTCAATAATTTTTGAAGCAAGCATTTTCTGAAACTTTGCTGCCTGCTGTCTCAACTGTCCCAACTGTTTCAAACTATCAAAAATATTCGCCATTTTTCACTCCTTTATTTCAATTACTTCTCCATTAAATAATTTTATTATTTTCTTCACCTGTTCACTGTCAAGTATAGAATTTTTCTTCCCCTCCTTCAAAATCAGATTTATTCTGTATTCTTTTCCAAAAATTTTTGAAACTACCTTTTCTATGTATTTTTTATTGGTAGGTTTTTCTGCCATTGATTTATGAAATGAAAACTTTTCTTCAAAAGAAATAAAAATTACCTCATCCTCAATTTTTTCAATCTGTCCTTCTCTCAATGCAGCCTCAACAGTTGGTTTATGTCTTTTTAATTCTTTTAAAGCAACTGACCAGAGTTGTTTTATTTTTTCATCATCCAGTGGTTCTTTCTTCTTCTCTTCAACTTTTTCTTGGGAGGACTGTTCTTTCTCATTTTTCTGCTGATCCTTCTTCTCTTCTATTTTCTCTGTTTTCTTCTGTTTCTCTTCTTCTTTCTTATTTTCTTTTTTCTCTTCCACAAAATTAAATATACTTTCTTCCTCTTCTTTTCTTTCTTCCTTTTTCTCAACTTTTTCAGTTTCTCTTCCCATAATCTGGCTTAATTTTAAAAGTAAGATTTCACATACAATAAGTGGCTGAGTTTCTCTTCTCAGTTTCTCTTTATATTCAACAACAAGGGAGATACTTTCAAGAATTTTCTCCAATTCCATTTCTTCAAAAAGAGAAGCAAATTCTTTATTTTCAGAAATAACTGTAATCTCCCCTATTTTCTGCAATCCTATATCTCTTAACTTCCTTATCATATTATCCAGAATAACTCCTGGATTTTTCCCATCACTCAAAAGTTGATGGAAAAGTGAGATACTTTCCTTTGGTTGTTTTTTTCTTATAAATTTGAGAATTTCCTCTATACTTTTTTCCTCTGGCAGCCCAAGCAATTTTTTCACATCATCATATTTAATCTTATTTCCTTCGCTGAAAACTATTAATTGGTCAAGAATACTCAAGGCATCTCTTAGAGACCCTCCTGAAAAATCAAAAATTTCCTTTATCACATCATCTTCAACTTCTATTTTTTCCTCCTTTGCTATTCTTTTTATTTCTTCACTTACTTCCTTAAGTGTCAATGGCTTAAAATCAAATCTCTGGCATCTTGAAAGAATTGTTGGAAGAATTTTTTCAGGAGAAGTGGTGGCAAAAATAAATTTTACATACTCAGGTGGTTCTTCAAGTGTTTTAAGAAGAGCATTGAAAGCCTCATTTGTTAGCATGTGAACTTCATCAATTATGTAAATCTTGAATCTGGCTTTTGACGGTCTTAAATTTACATTCTCTCTTAAATTTCTTATTTCATCTATTCCTCTATTTGAAGCACCATCAATTTCAAGTACGTCAATACAACTCCCAGATGATATTTCTCTGCATATATCACATTTATTACATGGATTTACAGTCGGACCTTCCACACAGTTAAGAGACTTTGAGAAAATTCTTGCAACTGATGTTTTACCCACTCCTCTTGGACCTGCAAAAATATATGCATGGGCAATTCTTCCGGTTTTTATTGCATTTTTTAGAGATTCAACAGTATGTTTCTGTCCGCATACTTCATCAAAATTTTTCGGTCTGTATTTCCTTGCAAGAACTTTATAC
>JAGHCG010000205.1 GCA_021160565.1 bacterium
AAAAAAATTTCCATCTTTATAAATCAAATGTTCAAAAATGTCCACCTGGGGACCTCCTCCAAAAATTTTAATTTCAGGATTTTTACTTTTAAGGTATTTTCCAACTTCCATACTCCATGAAAAACCATCTCCAGCCCAGAGTTTAAATCCTACTGCTTTAACTTTTTCAGATTTTACAATATTGTCAATGAAAAATTTTAACCTCTCCAGATAAAGTTTTTTGTTTTTTTCAATCCTTCTATTTATGAACTTCAATTTCAATATATCTACAAATGACGGAGTTTTTTCTTCAATAAAAATCTTTCTTGAAAATTTTTCAAGAAAAGTTTTTTCATTCTCTGAAAGAATTTCAGAAAAAAGAGATACTCTGTTCAAATCCAGAATTTTTACCTTTGTTCCTTCTTCTAAAAGAGAAGAGGCAAGAGAAGCAAGTCCATTATCAGGAACAAAATCAGAAAGAATATTGGGTACTCCTGCCATTGAAACCAGCAAAAATTCTGTTTCCATAAGATACATTATACAAAATTGTACAATTTTTGCAAAAATTTTTTCCTGAAATTTTAATCACTTATTAACATTTTCCCTTATCGGTATTTAAATAGCCCTTTTTAACAGAAAAGATGGCACATTTTTTGCATATATAAGAAAGAAAGGAGGTGAAATTTGAAAATAAAAAATCTTATTTTAATTGGATTAATTGGAACAAAAATTCTTTATTCACAGGGGTTTAGAAATCCACCAGAAGGAAATGCAGCACTTTCTCAGGCAGGTGCATTCATTGCTCAATGTGATGATGCTTCTGCTATTACACATAACCCTGCAGGGCTGATTCAGATAAAGGGTCAGCAAATACTGTTTGGAACAAATCTGATATTTGCTTACACAGACTACAATGGAGGTAGTTTTTCAGATGAAAGAAAGTTTAAACTGGGAGCATTGCCTTACTTTTATTATGTTTCCGATTTCAATAGAGATAATATAAGATTTGGAATTGGAATAACTTCTCCTTATGGACAATCAACAAAATGGAGTTATGACGCAGTTAAAAACTGGGGATATTCAGTTCCATATCTTGCTCTCATGCAGACAGCAGATGTGTGTCTGGTAAGTGCTTTCAAAATAAATGACAGAATTTCTACAGGAATAGGAATTAATTTTTATAAGAGTAGAATTGTGGTAAACAATTTACTCCCACCCGAAACTCCAGCAAAAATGAGAGTTAATGGAGAAGGATATGCTCCTTCTTTCGGTTTTCTTTATAAAAAAGAAAAATTCAGAATAGGGTTGAACTGGAGAGGAGGATTTAAAATAAAATACAGTGGAAAATTTAAAATTCCTGGAAGCATTCAAACAGGTGGAAAAACAGAAATTAAATTTCCTCATATAATTGGTGGCGGAATAGCTCTTTTCCCCAATAAAAAATGGAAACTGGAAGGAGATATTGAATGGGTTGGTTATTCCTGCCTTGAAAAAATTCCTGTGGACATTAAAGTAGTTCCTCCTTATCAACTTGATAAAAAATGGGAAGATGTTTTCAATTTTTATCTTGGTTCTGAATATAAAAAGAATGAAAATTTAAAACTACGATGTGGAGTTGCATATGTGAGAACTCCAATACCTGATGAAACATGGGAACCCAGTCTACCAGGAGCCAACAGAATAGTTCTTTCTGTAGGAAGTGAGTTAAAGACAAAAATTGGGAAAATTGAATTTGCTTTTGCATATTCAATTTTTGATAAAAGAACTATTAAACAAGGAGGAAGTTATGATGGGACCTATAAATCAAAAGGATTCTTCTTTACCATGGGATACAAGAATGAGATTTGACAAAAATAAAAATACAATACTTGTTATTGATGACGAACTTGGTCCGAGAGAATCTCTCAGAATTCTTTTTAAGGGAATTTATAATGTGATTACTGCTGAAGATGGAGAAAAGGGAATGAGGATTTTCAGAGAAAATAAAGATATAATTGATGCAATAATACTGGATTTAAAAATGCCAAAGAAAAGCGGTATAGAAACTCTGGAAGAAATAAGAAAGATAGATGAAAAAGTGCCTGTGATTATTCTCACTGGTTATGGAGATATGGAAACAGCAAAAAAGGCGATACATCTTGGAACTCTGGAATTTATGAGTAAACCTTTTAATGTCGATGAAATGGAAGAGATTGTGAGAAGAGCGGTTAACAAAAGGAAGGCAATTTTAGAATCTGAAAAATTGAAAGAAGAATTAACTTTATTAAACTCACGATTAAACGAAAGAATTGCCCAGATGGAAAAACTTGCAACAATAGGACAACTCTCTTCTGAAATAATCCATGAAGTTAATAATTTGTTAACTGTAATTCATGGTTATACTCAACTTTTATTACAGGAAATAAGTGCTGAGAATATCTCTTCAAAATATCTTTTAACAATTGAAAGTGAAATAAAAAGATGTAAAAACATAGCAAGAAGTATTCTTGAAATAGCAAAATCAAAAGCAGAAGCAAGACCTATGAAAGATGTATCCCTCAATGAAATTATCAGGAAAATAATTGAATTTCTGGAAATTTCAACCATTGCAAAGGGAATTAAATTTTCTCTTTCACTTGAAAATGACCTTCCTCTGATTAAAGGAGAACCCAACCATTTACATCAGGCAATCTTGAATATTCTTATAAATTCAATTCAGGCAATGAACAAAAAGGGAGAAATATCAATCAGGACAGAAAAAGAAAAGGGAAAGGTTTTGCTCATTATTAAAGATACTGGAAAGGGCATCCCTCAGGATATAATTGATAAAATAACAGAACCTTTCTTCACAACAAAAAAAGAGGGAGCTGGTCTTGGACTTTCAATTGCTTCAAGAATAATAAAAAACCATAATGGAGAATTAAAAATATTCAGCAAAATTGGAGAAGGAACAGAATTTAAAATTTATTTTCCGGTGTCTACCTTAAATATGAATTGAGAATACCTTCTTTATTTCTATATTTATTAACTGTTCTGGTGGAAATATCTATTCCATACTCTTTCAGTTTTTCTGCAATTTCTCTATCAGAAAGTGGCTTCTTTTCATTTTTTAGAATTTCCTTTATTTTTTCCACAATGAATTTCCTGCTCATGTTTCCAATCCCGCCACTGAATAAATCCTTAATTTTAACAATTCCCCTTGGAGTTAAAAGATACTTTCTGTTTATTGCACGACTTACTGTTGAAATACTAACTCCTACTTTTTCGGCAATTTCTTTCTCCTTTAATGGAACTAAATTTCCTCCTTCAAAATAATCTTTCTGATGATTAACTATCTCCTGAAAAATATTTTTTAAAGTTTTCTGCCTCTTTTCCACCATTTCAAGAAGCATTCTTGCTTTCTTCAATTTCATTTCCAGAAATTTTTTTTCTTTTTCAGTAAGAGCAGGATTTTTTATATATTTTTGATAGAGAGAATTTATTTTTAAAAATGGAAATATTTTTTCTTCAATTTGAACTTCCAGTTTATCCTTTCCCTTTACAACCTTTCCTTCAGGAATTACAGAATATCTGGGCAGGTTTGAAGAAAGAGGATGTGGATTTAATTTTTTAATTTCCTCTATTTTCTCTTTAATTACAGAAGGAGAAACCTTCAATTTTTTTCCAATTTTCCTGTATTTCCGGTGAGTAAGCAGTTCCCAGCATTTTTCGACAATTTTATAAAGTAAATCCTTTCTCCCATAAATTCTTTCCACCTGCAATAATAAACATTCCCTTAAATCTCTTGCTCCTATTCCAGGGGGTTCAAGTGAGTGCAAAATTTCTATCGCTTTTTCTATCTCTTCTTTTTTTCCTCCTGTATAACTTTGAATTTCTTCTATACTCATTTTTAAATATCCATCATCTTCAAGATTCTCAATAATAAAATCTCCTATCTCTATAATTCTTTCGTCAGAAGTGGAAAGATGAAACTGTCTTAAAATATGTTCACGGGGAGTTTCTTCAATTTTTATCTCATAATTAATAAACTCTGTTTTTTCTACATCATAATCTATTTCCAGAAATGGATTTTCCTCCGCCTCATTTTTCACATATTCAACAAGTTCATTCACGGGAAGGGTTATTAATGTGAGAAAAATCTGGTGTCTCGGTGAAAGAATAAGTTTTGTTTTCAATCCCTGTTGAAGTTTTATTTCCATATTTATATTTTACACCAATTTTCCCAAATTTTCTAACCGCGTAGGTTAGAAAAATGCTTCCCGATTACGTCTTGAACATCAATAATCTACAAACAGGAAATTTTCTAACCGCGTAGGTTAGAATGGGGAGTTTTTATTTGATGGAGGAAAGGTTTTGAGGTATTATTAAAATATGGAAAAGGTAAAAAAAATAATTGAAATCTTAGAGAAAGAATATCCTGAAGCAAAAACAGCTTTGAAATTTAACTCTCCTTTTCAACTTATTATTGCAACAATCCTTTCTGCACAGACAACAGATGAAAGAGTGAATAAAGTAACTCCAGAACTTTTCTCAAAATTCAAAACACCATCTGACTTTGCCTCTGCATCTACGGAAGAAATAA
>JAGHCG010000114.1 GCA_021160565.1 bacterium
GAGATAAAGAAAGAGGCAAAGCAAACAAAAACATCTGATTTAAGTAGAATTATAAAAGAAATACCAAAAACTGTTGCCAGAAGATTTATTAAAAATCTTGGATTTATTACTGAAGAAGATATTAAAAAATGAGTAAGTTTATTGATGAAGCAAAAATATGGATTAAAGCAGGAAATGGTGGAAATGGTTGTGTTGCTTTCAGAAGAGAAAAAGGTGTTCCAAAAGGTGGTCCTTCCGGCGGAGATGGGGGGAAAGGTGGAGATATAATTTTTGTCGCAAGGAAAAATGTTAAAACTCTTATTGATTTTCATTACAGACAGCATTTTTATGCAGAGAATGGTAAACCCGGAAGTGGAAATAATAAACATGGAAAAGATGGAGAAGACCTGATAATTCCTGTACCCTGCGGAACTGTTATAAAAGAAGTTAAAGATGGAAAAGAAGAAATTATTGCTGACCTGGTGGAAGAAGGACAGAAAGTGGTGGCTGCCAGTGGTGGGAAAGGAGGAAAAGGAAATGCATTTTTTAAATCTTCAACAAATCAAACCCCTAAAATTGCAACAAAGGGAGAGAAAGGTGAAGAAAAATGGATAAAACTGGAATTGAAACTTATTGCAGATGTTGGAATAATTGGTTATCCAAACAGTGGAAAATCAACTTTTTTAAAAAGGGTTTCATCAGCAAATCCAAAAATTGCTTCCTATCCCTTTACAACTCTTTCCCCAAATCTTGGAGTGGTTAAACTTTCAGATTACAGAAGTTTTGTAATTGCTGATATTCCCGGATTAATTGAAGGTGCTTCAGAAGGGAAAGGACTTGGGCATAAATTTTTAAGACATATAGAAAGAACAAAAATTTTACTTCATCTCATAGACCTTTCTGTTTCCGACCCTCTTGAAAAATATTATAATGTAAGAAAAGAACTGGAAAAATATAGTAAAATTCTGGTAGAGAAAAAAGAAATTGTTGCGGGAAATAAAATTGACCTTGAAATCAGTAAGGAGAATATTGAAAAATTGAAAAAAAGTTTTAAAGAAGTTTATTTTATTTCTGCTCTTACAGGAAAAGGAGTGAAAGAATTACTTGAGGTTATATGGAGGAAACTAAATGAAGGTGGAAATAGCACAGATTAAAGAGAAATTTATGGATTTAAAAAACAAGTGGGAAGAGATAAAGGAAAAGTTTGGAGTTGAAAAGGAAAGGGAAAAATTTGAAGAACTGGAAAAGGAAAGACAAAAAAAGGGTTTCTGGAATGTGAATATAAAAGAAGAAAAAGAAAAAATGGAGTTGTGGAATAACTTAAATGAGAAAATTAGAGAAGTGGATGAAATAGAGAAAAAAATTGAAAATCTGGAAACTGTTTTTGAACTTATTTCTCAGGAAGAAGATGAAGAACTGGAAAAGGAGGCAATTTCTCTTGTGGAAGAACTTGAAAAAAATATTTCTGAGATGAAGATAAAACTTTCCTGGACAGATGAAGAAGATTTTAAAAATGCAATTTTAACTTTACATGCAGGAGCAGGTGGAACAGAAGCATGTGATTGGGTTGAGATGTTGTGGAGAATGTACAGTAAATGGGCTTCAAAGAAAAATTTTCAGGTCAAGGTGGTTGACTTCCTTCCTGGTGAAGAGGCGGGATTTAAAAGAATAACAGGTATAATTTCTGGAAAACTTGCCTATGGATGGTTAAAAGGTGAAAATGGGATTCACCGTCTTGTGAGAATTTCTCCTTTTGACGCAAATAAAAGGAGACATACAAGTTTTGCTGCTGTAAATGTGATACCTGAAGTTGAGCAGGAAATAAAGATTGATATAAAACCGGAAGACCTGGAAATAGAAACTTTCAGAGCAGGTGGACATGGTGGGCAGAATGTAAATAAAGTTGAAACAGCAGTAAGAATAAGGCATAAACCCACAGGGATAGTTGTTCAGTGTCAGAATGAAAGGAGTCAGTTTAAAAATAAAGAAATTGCATTAAAGATTCTGAAAAGCCGTCTTTACCATCTTGAAATGGAAGAAAGAAGAAAAAAAGAAGAAGAGAAAAGAAGCACTCAGAAAGAAATTGGATGGGGAAATCAAATTCGTTCATATGTTTTCTGCCCTTACACAATGGTTAAAGACCACAGAACAGGAGTTGAAACGAGTAATGTTGAAGGTGTTATGAATGGAGAAATAGATGAATTCCTTGAAGCAGAAATTGAATACCTCGCCAGAAATAAAAATTCTGATTAGTGCTGGTCCAACAAGAGAATACATTGACCCTGTCAGATTTATAAGTAATCCATCAACAGGAAAGATGGGGTATCTTATTGCTGAAAAATTGAGAGAGAGAGGTTATTCTGTTGTTCTTGTAAGCGGTCCTACCCATCTTAAACCACCAGAGGGAGTAAAAATTATACATGTAGTTTCGGCAGAGGAAATGAAAAAGGCAATTTTAAAAGAATTTAAGAATGCTGATTGTCTTATAATGGCAGCAGCAGTTAGTGATTGGAAACCCGAAAAAAAATTTGATAGAAAATTAAAAATGAAAAAAGAATGGAATTTGAAACTTATACCAAATCCAGATATTCTGAAAGAAGTATCCAGAATAAAGAAAGATAATCAAATTGTCATTGGTTTTGCACTTGAAACAGAAAAAATTAAGAAGAATGCTTTAAAAAAATTAAAAGAGAAAAAACTTGA
>JAGHCG010000138.1 GCA_021160565.1 bacterium
AAGAAAATTATAGATTGATTCTTACTGGAGAAAAAGCAGTGATGTTTTTTAATGAAATAGGATTTATTGGTAAAAAAAGAAAAAAATTCCTTTCCTTAATTAAAAACAAGCAGATTTATAATACCTTGAAAAGATATGAGTTTCAGAAAGTAATAAAAAAGGAATATTATGGGGAAGAAAGAGTTTTTGATATAAAAGCACCAGAGGATTTTACATGGATTACAAATGGTATTTTGAGTTTAGATTGTGGTGAACAACCTCTTCTTCCTTATGAAGCCTGTAATCTCGGTTCCATAAATTTAACAAAAGTGGTGAAAGATAAAAAAATTGACTGGGATAAGTTAAAAAATCTTGTGGAACTTGGAGTGAGATTTCTTGATGATGTAATAGATGTTAACAAGTTACCTGTGCCTGAAATTGAAAAAATGACCAAATCTAATAGAAAAATAGGACTTGGAATTATGGGGTGGGCAGATTTACTCGCTGAACTCGGGATTCCCTACGGGAGCGAAGAAAGTTTTAAACTTGCTGAAAAACTGATGGAGTTTATAAATAAAGTATCTTTTGAATATTCCTGTAAACTTGGTGAAGAGAAAGGTTCTTTTCCAAACTTTCAGAAAAGTATATATTATGGAAAAGTTAATGCTTTAAGAAATGCAACCAGAACAACGATAGCACCAACAGGTTCAATAAGTATTATAGCAGGATGTTCAAGTGGAATAGAGCCAATTTTTGCAGTGGTGTTTATAAGGAACATTCTGGGGGGCAGTAAATTTCTTGAAATAAACCCTGTGTTTGAAAAATATGTGATGAATAAAGGAATTTTGAAACCATCCATATTGAAAGAAATTCTTAAGAAAGGTTCACTTCAGGAAATTGAAGAAATACCAGATGAAATAAAAAGAGTTTTTTTAACTGCTTTTGATATTTCTCCACTTACTCATCTTAAAATGCAATCTGTGTTTCAAAGATATACTGATAATGCAGTTTCAAAAACAGTTAATCTCCCTTTTGATGCCACTATTGAAGATGTGAGGAAAGTATTTATAAATGGATATAAATGGAAATGTAAAGGAGTCACTGTTTTCAGATATGGAAGTAAATCAAATCAGGTTCTTTATTTTGGAGAAAGTTTTATGGAAGATATAGAGTATCTCACTTTTGATGAAGAATTTTCCAGTTGTTCAAAAGGTATATGTCTTTATTAAAGGTGGTTGAAATGAAAGAAGCAATGTTTCAGGAAAAAATAGGTGAAGGAAAAATAAAGTGTGGATTATGTAATCAATTCTGTATTTTAAAAGAGGGAGAAACGGGGAGATGTGGAGTGCGGATAAATAAAAATGGAAAATTGTACTCTCTTGTTTATGGGAAACTTGTTGCTGAGAATGTTGACCCTATAGAAAAAAAACCTTTTTATCATTTTCTTCCCGGTTCAATCTCCTTTTCAATTGCCACATGTGGATGTAACTTTTTCTGTAAGTTCTGTCAGAATTATGAAATTGCTCATCCACCAAAAGAAGGGAAAATTTATATGATCGTTGAAAGGAAACCTGAAGAGGTGGTGGAGATAGCTATCTCAAATGGGTGCAGTTCAATTTCATATACCTATACTGAACCAACTGTGTTTTTTGAATTCGCCTATGATACTGCAAAAATAGCAAAGGAAAAAGGACTTAAAAATAATTTTGTAACAAATGGGTATATGAGTAAGGAAGCATTGAAGGAAATATCTCCTTATCTGGATGCTGCAAATGTGGACTTGAAGGGAGATGAGAAATTTTATAGAGAAATGTGTGGAAGTCATCAGAAGCCAGTTATAGAAAATATTGAATTGATGAAAAAACTTGGAATTTGGGTGGAAGTAACGACTTTACTTATTCCAGAATTCAATGATAGTGAGAAGCAGATAAAGGAAATAGCAGAGATAATTAAAAATATAGATATTTCAATTCCCTGGCATATAAGTAGATTTTATCCTGCTTTTAAAATGATTGATCATTATCCCACACCTATTGAGAAAATAAAAAGAGCAAGAGAAATAGGTTTTGAAGTTGGTCTTAAGTACGTTTATACAGGAAATATTCCTGGAGATGAGGGAGAAAATACTTACTGTCCTTCCTGCAAAAAAGTTTTAATAAGAAGGTACGGATATACGATTCTGGAAAATAATATAAAAGAAAAGAAATGCGTTTTCTGTGGTGAACCCATAGATGGTATTTTCTAAAAAATTTGACCGGGGAAAAAGATGAATTTATAATTTTTTGGAAAATGGCTGTTGAAAAATTTGTGGCAATAGACCTTGGTGCTGAAAGTGGAAGAGGTGTAATTGGAGAATTTGAGGGAGAAAAACTGAAAATTGAAGAAATTCACAGGTTCCCTACTGCCAATGTAAAGGTCTTTTCTCATATCTTCTGGGATTTTCTTTCTATTTTTTCTGAAATAAAAAATATTCTTTTAAAGTCAAAAGAAAAAGGTGAAATAAGTGGTGTTGGTATTACCACCTGGGGAGTTGATTATGGATTGATTGGAGAAAATGACCTTGTTCTTGCCAATCCCTTCCATTACAGAGACAAAAGAACAGATGGAATTATGGAAGAGGTTTTTCAAATTGTTCCAAAAGAGGAAATTTTCAATCAGACAGGAATTCAATTCATGCAGTTGAATACTCTTTATCAGTTATTTGCTACAAAAAAAGAATTTCCTTATCTTCTTGAAAAAGCTGAAAAACTATTATTCATGCCAGACCTTTTCAATTTTCTTTTAACAGGAGAAAAAGTCAATGAATACACAATTGCAACAACTTCCCAGATGTACAATTCAGCAGAAAAAGGTAGAAGTGATAAAGTAAGAGGAGATTGGTGTTATGAAATCCTGGAAAAACTTGGGATTCCGGTTAAAATCCTATGTGAAGTTGTTCCTCAGGCAGTGAAACTTGGGAATTTAAAAAAGGAAATATGTGATGAATTGAATATTTCTCCTGTTCCTGTTTATACTGTGTGCTGTCATGATACTGCTTCAGCTGTGGTTGCTGTTCCTGCAAAGGGTGAAAACTGGGCTTATATCTCATCCGGAACATGGTCTCTTCTGGGGGTTGAATTGAGTGATATGGTGATAAATGAGAAAAGTTATAAATACAATTTTACAAATGAAGGTGGGTATGGAGGAACCATCAGATTTCTTAAAAATATAATGGGTTTGTGGATTTTACAGGAATGCAGAAGGCAGTGGGAAAGAGAAGGGAAAAAATATACTTATGAAGAACTTACAAAAATGGCTTCTGAAAGTACTCCTTTTTATTCATTTATAAATGTTGCAGATACAGAATTTCTATTTCCGGGAAATATGCCAGAAAGGATTAGAAATTACTGTCAGAAAACAAATCAAAAAATTCCTGAAAATACAGGTCAAATTGTTAGAGTTATTCTTGAAAGTCTCGCAATGGAGTATAGATATGCTATGGATTGTCTTGAAGATGCAATTGGAAAAAAACTGGAAGTAATTCATATAGTTGGTGGTGGTTCACAGAATTATCTTCTCTCACAGTTTGCTGCTTCCTCAACAAAAAAAGTTGTCATTACAGGACCGGTTGAAGCTACTGCTATTGGGAATATTTTAATTCAATCTCTTTCAAAAGGTATGATATCCGATATTTCTCAGTTAAGGGAAATAGTGAGAAATTCCTTTCCACTTGTTGTTTACCAGCCACAAAATACTTCTTTATGGGATGAAAATTATGAGAAATATAAAAAACTGAAAGAGTTTGGAAATGAAATTTGATTACATGCGCCAGCCATTGAAAAAATATTTTGAAAGGATAAGCAGTAAAACTCCTGTTCCGGGTGGAGGAAGTGTCTCTGCATGTATAGGTGCTCTTTCTTCTTCCCTTCTCAATATGGTTCTCAATTATACAATTGGGAAAGAGAAGTATGCTGAATATGAAGAAGAATTTAAAAAGATAAAAAAGAGGAACGATGAAATTCTTAATGAGTTTACAGAGTTTATTGAGA
>JAGHCG010000057.1 GCA_021160565.1 bacterium
GGCTTAATACAGGAGCTCGGTTCCGCCACCCTCGCATTGAAGAAATACCTTTTTGTGTGGATTTGATAAAATAATACCTTACAGATTTTATTTTTACAATAGAATGAAGAAATAGGAAACAATATAATTTCATAAAGATTTTTGAGAAATGGCGCATTTTTGACAAAAATACAGGAGATTTTAAAATATAGGTAAAAAACAATCTTTCCAAAGGGGGGTAAAAATGTCCAAACTTGCAATAGAAGGGGGCAATCCTGTCAATACAGAACCATTTCCAATGTGGCCTCAGTTTTCAGAAGAGGTTTATGAAAAAGTCCTTGAACCATTGAGGACAGGGAAGGTGAATTACTGGACAGGAGAAATGGGAGTTAAGTTTGAAGAGGAATGGGCTAAATGGAATGGAGCAAAATATGCAGTGACAACAACAAATGGAACAAGTGCTCTTCATACAGCAGTTGCTTCTCTTGGAATAGGACCCGGTGATGAGGTGATATGTCCCTCTTACTCTTTTATTGCCTCTTCTTTCTGTATTCTTCAGGCTGGGGCTCTTCCTGTTTTTGCTGATGTTGATGAAAAATCCCATACTCTTGACCCGAATGATATAGAGGACAAGATTAATGAGAGAACTAAAGCAATTCTTGTTGTTCACCTTTATGGAATAGTTGCTGATATGGACCCGATAATGGAAATTGCAAGGAAATATAATCTGTATGTAATAGAGGATTGTGCTCAGTGTTTTGGTGGGATTTATAAAGGGAAAAAAGTAGGAACAATTGGGGATGTGGGATGTTTTAGTTTCTGTCAGAGTAAGCATTTCACCACTGGTGGAGAAGGTGGAGCGATAATTACTGATAATGAAGATTTATGGTGGGAATGCAAATCTTTCAGAGACCATGGCTACGATGTTAAAGAAAGATTGAGATTGCTTGAACTTGAGAAAAAACTTACTTATATTCACAGAAGAGTTGGATTTAATTACAGAATGACAGAAATTCAATCAATTATAGGATTATGTGAACTTAAAAGACTTGATACATGGAATTTACCAAATAGAAGAAGAAATGGGAGGTTTTTAATAGAAGCATTGAAGGACCATCCTCTTGTTCTTTATCCACCTCTTGATACGGAAGAAAGGCAAAATGCTTTCTGGTGGGCTCCTTTTGTTCTTGACATTGAAAAACTGAAAGTACCGATGAAACAGTTTATTGCAGCAGTTGAAGCAGAGGGAGTTCCGGTGTATGGAGTTCAGTGGCCAGAGATGTATAAGGAGGAAGCATTTACACAGAGGAATGGATTTGGAAGATTGAAATATCCATTTGAAGACCCGAATGCAAGAAAAATTGATTATACAAAGGTTGAATGTAAAAAAGCAAAATACCTTTCTGAAAGAACAATATCTTTTTTCACTCATCCTGTTTATGAAATTGAACATATGCAGAAGTATGTGGATGCTTTTACAAAGGTTGCAGAAGCATATATGAAATAAAAAAACGCCTATCTTAATAAATGAAAAGGGGGCGGGAGATGAGAAAGGTTAAAATTGGGGTTATTGGAGCAGGTGGTATTGCCTACAGAAAAACCATTCCCGGAATGTTGAAGGCAAAAAATATAGAAGTAGTTGCAGTAATGGATATTGCTGGAGCAGATAAAATAGCAAAGGAATTTAAAATCCCAAAATATTATATAAAAGAAAAAGACCTGGTTAAAGATACCGAAATAGAAGGTGTTTATATAGCCACTCCTGTTTATCTTCATCTAAAGCATATAAAAATGGCTGCTGAAAATGGAAAGCATATACTGTGTGAAAAACCTCTTGCAAAAAATTTAAAAGAAACAAAAGAAGCAGTCAGAATATGTAAAAAAAATGGAGTTTTTTTGCAGGAAGGATATATGATGAAATTTCACGGAGCACATAAAAAAATAAAGCAACTGATTAAAGAAGGAAAACTTGGGAAAGTTGTATATATGAGGGCTCAACTTTCCTGCTGGTATCCACCAATTCCTGGAGCATGGAGACAGGAACCGAAGAAAGGGGGAGGAGGTGCTTTAATTGATATGGCAACACATCTGTATGACCTTCTTGAATTTTTTATTGAGAAAAGAATAAAAAGAGTTGCTGCGATTGTGAATAGTCAGGTTCAGAATTATAAAAGTGAAGATTCTTCAACAACTCTCATTGAATTTGAAGATGATACTCATGCAACTGTTGACTGTTTTTTCTGTATTCCGGATGAAGCAAGCAAAACGAGACTTGAAATTTATGGTTCAAAAGGAAGTATTCTAACAGAAGGCACTATTGGACAGAGTGTTGGTGGAAAAATAGAGGGGATTTTTGGACTTGGAGAAGCAGGATATGATGCTGCACAGAATAAAGATGTGATAAGAAAATTTGAAAAAATAAAGTTTGAAAAGATAAATCCATATACTGCTGAATGTGAATATT
Source organism: bacterium (assembly GCA_021160565.1). Lineage (GTDB taxonomy): Bacteria > Ratteibacteria > UBA8468 > B48-G9 > JAFGKM01 > JAGHCG01. The sequence goes on from JAGHCG010000057.1 coordinate 2,444, forward strand.
TCGCAAGTTGTATAATAAAAAATATTCCACCAGAAATAAATAGCGGAGAAAATGCAATACATATAATGAAAATAACAGAAGCAGCATACAGGTCTTATAAAGAAAGAAAAATTATAACTGTTTAAAACTCTCCTGGATTTCAAATGGTGGATTATAAAACAGATGTTGATTTTCACTGTTATGAAATTGAGAAATGCAATCAGCGTGGTGGAAGAATGCTTACTGTTGTTGACCTGATAAAAAGGGGAACTCTCACTATTACGCAAGCCTCTTTTCTTATGGAAGAGATTTCAAAAGGAAGTTCTTTCATAGTGGGAGCAAAACCGGGAGGAGCTGGGAAAACTACAGTTATGTGTGCTTTACTTAATTTCCTCCCACCAGGGATAAAAATAATCCCCGCAGAAAATATGGAAATACTTGAAAAAGGAAAAAACAGAGAGAAAAGTTGTTTTCTCTGTCATGAAATAGGAAAAGGACCTTATTACGCTTACTTATGGGGAGAAGAACTTCTGAAATTTTTTGAGTTGAAAAAATACGGTCATATTATTGTTTCAAACCTTCATGCTGATACTTTGAATGAGGCAAAAATTCAGATAACCAGGCAAAATCCAGTGCCAGAGGAACTTTTCAATTCAGTTGAACTCTATATATTTTTGAAAGTTGAAAGGAAGGGATGGGAATATAGCAGGAAAATTGATAAGATATGGAAAAGAGAAAAAGGGAAATATGTAGAATTTGTTGAGGGAAATTTCAGACCAGAGAGAAAATATATTGATTTCATTAAATCTACGGTTTCAGAGGATATTTTTATAATGAGAGATTTTAGAAAAGCATTTGTTGAATTTTTCCTTCAAAATTTAAAAGGAGAAGAAGATGCACTCAAAAGTTAAAAGAGAATTGAATTTTCATTTTCCGGTTCCCTCTATAAATTTTGGCAGGAAATTATCAACCTTTTATAGAGATGGAAATTTATGGACTGCTGTTCAGATGGAAAAAGGAAGAAAAACCAATGTTGGTGTGTATAGAAATGGAAAATTCATTGGAAAAATAGAGACAGACGGATTTGTTCATCAACCTTCAATTTGCTCTGCTTCTGAGGGATACATTTTTATTTCATGGAATGAGGTTATGGGAGAAAAGTGGTTAATTAAGGGAGCAATTGTAAAGGAGAAAGATGGGAAAATTGAAGGAATTGAGAATATTTTTGAAAATGAGAAACTTGTTTTACCACCTGATATCACTTTATTTCAAAATAAATTGTGGTGTGTTTTTCCAGCAATAAGAGAAGGGAAAATTAAGATTCATCTTATGGAAAGAGAAGATGGTGGTTGGAAGATAAAGGAAATAATTTCCGGGAATTCGGATGCTTTCAGAGTTAAAGTGAATTCAGATGGGAATTTTCTTTATTGCGTTTATGACCAGTATAAAAATAAGACATATGAAATAATATGTGAGATTTTTAATGGAAAAAGATGGAAAAAATTTAAACTTGCTCCACCTTCAGGAGAGAGATGGTTTGACCCTAAGATAATATCTTCTAAAAAGGGCGTATATATCATCTGGGTTTCTCTTAAAGAAGTTGAAGATAAAAAACTTGGAATTAGAGACCACTTTCCTTTTGCAATGGCTGGAAGAATTAAAGATAATAAAGTTGAATATCTTTATGATAAGACTCATCCAGAAGATAAAAGAATAATAATCGATTTGAGGGAAGGTTTGCTTGCCTCAGAAATTTATCAGGGATACCATGGGCTGAGAAGAAATCCTTATATTTCCATTTCAGACAGAGGAGAATTGTGGTGTTTCTGGGAAGTAAAGATAGAAAGGGAAGGGACAAATATCTCAGGTCATCTTTTTGGGAGGAAACTCAGAGAAGATAATACTTGGTCTCCTTATTATGACCTTTACAAAGGTAAATATTCATACTCGGTTCCATCCTTTTTTGAAGAGAATAAATTGCCTGTCTCTTTTATTTCTATTTTTGAATCTAAGGAAAATGTGGTGGGAAGCGACTGGATTAATCTAAAAGGGAAAAAGAAAATCTATACATTGAACCCGGAAAAATGGAAAAGATGGAAAGCAGTAAGAGAAAGTAGAGTAAAAAAGAAGGAAAGAAAGATTTACTTGAATGGAAAGGAATATAAAATTTTCTGGGCTGATACTCACTGTCATAGTAATAACTGTCCTGATGCAGAAGGAGAAGTGGATGAATTAATCCATTATGCAAGAGATATAGCAGGGATTGATGTGGTATGTATTATGGACAATGACTACTATCCACGTAAATCTCTTACAGAATCTGAATGGCAGGTGCAGAATCAGTTAAGCCAGCATTTTACCCAGAAGGGTAAATTTGTTGTTTTTACCGGGTGGGAATTTACATATCATAGAAAGGACCTTCAACCAACTTATAATCACAGATGCATTATCTATCCTTTTTCAGGTGGTAAATTATACAGAAGAATAGATGATGAAACAAATACTGATGAAAAATTGATGGAGAAGTTGAAGAATAAAAGGGTTATCTGTTATCCTCATCACTGTACATACAAAATAATCAATCCCCGTATAGATAAAAATGTGGAGGTGTGTTCTTCATGGAGAGTATGTATTGAGGAAATTGATTTCACAGTTGAACAGTTAAAGAAAGGAGAAGTTTTTGGATTTATTGGTTCATCTGATACCCACAGGTCAGTTCCAGGTCTTGGCGGTGCTTTAACAGGCGTGATAGCAGAGGAACTTACTCCTGAAAGTTTATATGAAGCATACAGAAAGAGAAGATTAATTGCCACTCAGGGATGTAGGCTGAAAATTGATTTCCGTATTTCTGATTTATTCATAGGAGAAGAAGGAAAAATAAAGGGTATTCCTGAGATAACAGGAAAGGTAATTGCTGAGAAAAAGATTGATTTTTTGGAAGTGGTTAGAGATGGAGAGATTATTTTTAAAGAAAAAGGAAAAACAAAAAAAATGAGTTTTAAATTTATGGACAGAAAAGCAGAGAAAGGAAGACATTTTTACTTTCTGAGAGTTAAACTTATTGGAAACTCTTCTTTTCATTTACCAAGAGGAACTTCAGAGTTAAAACCCCATGTGAGAGAAAGCAAATATCCTCATAATCTTGCAAGGGCAATAGGAGTGTATGCCTGGACAAGCCCCATCTGGTTAACCATTATTTAATTTTCAACCTCTCCTTCAAAATTTTCCGAGTCGGGTTCAGAAAGTAAAAATTTGACAGAGAAAAAAGA
>JAGHCG010000058.1 GCA_021160565.1 bacterium
GTTCTGGAACATGTGAAATTTACTTTTGGAGTAGAAGGTGTCTCCAGAGCTTTAACTCATCAACTTGTCCGACATAGAATAGCCTCTTATTCTCAGCAGAGCCAGAGATATGTTAAAGCAGAAAATTTTGAATATATTATTCCACCATTGATTGAGAAAGACGAAATTTTAAAAAAAGAGTTTCTAACCATTATGGAAGAGATAAAGGAAACATATAACAGGATTTTAAAGAGATTTGAAGAGATAGGAATAAAAGGAGAGAAAGCCAATCAGGACGCAAGGTATATATTGCCAAATGCTGCTGCAACCAAAATTGTTATTACAATGAACGCAAGAGAACTCTTACATTTTTTCCGTGTTAGATGTTGTTCAAGAGCACAGTGGGAAATAAGAGAACTTGCATATAAAATGCTTGAGATATGTAAAGAAAAACTCCCTTCAGTATTTGAAAATGCAGGACCCAAGTGTGTTTTCTTAGGATACTGTCCTGAAGGAGAAAAATTTACCTGCGGCAGATATCCCCTGAAAAAAGATGTAATTAAAAATGGTTAAAAAGTAAAATATTTTATATATCCCAAACCGGGTTTGGGCAAATAAAATACCGAAAACTAATTGAGAAATTAAACTTACATAATTACTTAGAACTTGCAGAGTTACAGATTAACAGTCAGTTTATAAGGAAAGCAAAGTGAGTAGTTTTTAAATTTTTGCTTTCTTAAAAAGACAAGAAAAATGAAGATTGCAAAATGAGGGACATTCCAAAGATTCTACTTGGTTGACTAATGTTTAAAAGTTTGAATTTTGATAATTTTTCTTTTATTTCAGGAGAATGGTTTCAATTACAATTCGTTTTGCCAACTCATTATTCATTCCTGTATATCTGTAAAGTTTTTTATCATCTTTTCTATTACATCCTTCAATTCCGGTATTCGCTCAATTACTGTTTTCCATACCACTTTATAATCAACTCCAAAATATTCGTGTATTAATATATCTCTCATCCCTGATATGTTTTTCCATTTTATTTGAGGATAGCAATTTTTTATTTCTTCTGGAATCTTTTTTACCGCTTCTCCAATAATTTCAAGACTTCTGACAAATGCCTTTTTAAAATCTTCATTTTTTATAAACTCATCGTATGAAATTTCCTTTGATCTGCTCAACAAGTATTCACATTCTTTTTTTATGTCAATAATATAATCTATAACTTCACGTTTCATATGTAAACAACCTCTTTTAAAATTCTTTTCCCGATATTCGGTTTGAGAACACTTTTCATCACAAGGTCAACTTTTACATTAAGTAATTCGGAAAGATAATTTTTTAGATCAACAAACTCTATCAAATCAGGGACTTCAGAAAATTCTACAAGAATATCTACGTCACTTTCTGCCTTCTGCTCATTTCTAATATAAGAACCAAATATTCCTATTTTCTTAATTTTATACCTATCTTGTAACTCTTCCTTATGTTCTTCCAAAATTTTTTTTATTTCTTCAATTTTTTTCATCTCTAATATTTAGAGTTTTTTCAGGTTCATTTACAATAAATGTTAAATCCAGTGATGAACAATTTTGACCCATATTTTTTCCTTTTTTACCTATCATAAAAATAATAGAAAATAAACTGGGGGATGTCAATTTTCTGAAGATTGGAGTTTTTTAAGATATACCATAAGGATTGAAATTGCAGATGGAGTAATGCCCGATATTCTGCTTGCCTGCCCAAGATTTAAAGGTCTGAATTTTGTAAGTTTTTCCACAATTTCAAGGGAAAGACCGGGAATTTTACTGTAATCAATGTTTTCAGGAATTTTAATTCTCTCAAGATTTTTGAACTCTTTTATTTCAGACAGCATTCTTTCTATATATGGAGAATACTTAACTTCAATTTCCACCTCTTCACATACTTTTTCAGGATAATTCTTGCTGACAGGAAGGTCTTTTATTTTTATCTCCGGTCTTCTCAAATATTCAAAAAGAGTTATTTTACCTCCCGGCACAGTAATTTTCTTACTTTTAAGTTCTTTAATCAATTTTTCTATCTTTTCCTTTTTTTTCCTTCGTCTTTTCCCATTCCTCTTTACTTACAAGTCTCACCTTATATCCTATTTCTCTCAATCTCAAATCAGCATTATCTTCTCTTAAAAGTAAACGATACTCAACTCTTGATGTAAACATTCTATAAGGTTCATTTGTTCCTTTTGTTGTCAAATCATCTATAAGCACACCAATATAAGAAGTTGTTCTGTCAAGAATTAAAGGTTTTTCTTTTTTGACTTTTAAAGAGGCATTTATCCCTGCTATCAATCCCTGAGCGGCTGCTTCTTCATATCCTGTAGTTCCATTAATCTGACCTGCAAAAAATAAATTTTCAATAAGTTTTGTTTCAAGTGTGGGATAAATCTGTGTGGGTTCAACCACATCGTGTTCAATTCCATATCCATATCTTATAATTTTTACATCTTCAAGTCCTGGAATTGTTCTTATAAACTCATCCTGAACATCTATTGGTAAACTTGTTGAAATTCCGTTTGGATAAACGAGAGAGGTATTTTTTCCTTCTGGCTCCAGAAACACATGGTGCCTTTCATGATGTGGAAATTTTACAACTTTATCTTCAATTGAGGGACAGTATCTTACTCCTGTTCCTGTTATAATTCCTGTAAAAAGAGGAGACCTATCAAGATTTTTTCTTATAATCTGGTGTGTTTTTTCATTGGTATAGGTGATATAACATGGAAGTTGTTCCAATTGCAGGTTTTCTGTTGAAAAAGAAAAAGGTAGTGGGGGAATATCTCCATCCTGTCTTCTCAACCTATCATATTTTATTGTGTTTTTATCAATTCTTGCACATGTTCCTGTTTTAAATCTCAAAATTTTAAATCCTATCTCTTTTAATTGTTGAGGTAGTTTTTCACTTACTTTCTTTTCCTCAATCCTGCCTGCCGGAAAATGTTCAAACCCTATATGAATTAGACCATTTAAAAAAGTACCTGGTGTCAGAATTACTGTTTTCCCTTCTATTGAAATTTCTCCATTTATTTCCACTCCATAAACTTTATTTTCCTTTATAAGAAGGAGTGTTGCTTCCCCTTCAATTATTTTAAGATTTTCCTGATTTTCAATTACTCTTTGCATATATTTTGCATACTCTTCTCTATCAACCTGTGCTCTTGAAGACCATACTGCAGGACCTTTTGATCTATTCAAAATTCTAAATTGTATTCCTGTCTTATCCGTTGCTTTTGCCATTTCTCCACCAAGAGCGTCAATTTCTTTTACAAGTTGTCCTTTACCAACTCCACCAACAGCAGGATTACACGACATAAATCCAATTTTTGACTTTGTAAATGTAATTAAAGCAGTTGAAAGCCCCAATCTGGAAGAAGCAAGAGATGCTTCTATACCAGCATGTCCTCCACCAACAACAATAACATCATATTTTTCCATACAAATTATTCTACTTCTTAATTCCTTTTAGAGAAACATTTTCAGGATAAACCCATTTTGAACTTTGAAATCTGCCCAGGTTCGGTAAAGTATGGGGGAAAGGAAAAGTTTTGTGGTATAATTTTATGTATGGAAAATATAACCCCTATGTTGAAGCAGTATAATGCAATTAAGGAGAAATATCCTGATTGTATTTTATTTTTCCGTCTTGGTGATTTTTATGAGATGTTTTATGATGATGCAAAAGTTGCTTCAAAAATCCTTGACCTTGTTTTGACTTCAAGAAGTGCGGGGAAAAGTGGAAAAGTTCCAATGTGTGGAATACCATATCATGCAGCAGATACTTATATTTCAAGATTGATTAAAGCGGGGAAAAAGGTTGCTATATGTGAACAGATAGAAGACCCATCAAAAGCAAAAGGGATTGTGAAAAGAGAAGTAGTAAGAGTTATTACCACAGGTACATATATTGATGAAAACACTCCTGATACAAGATATTTATCTTCAATTTTCTATGATAAGAAAAGATTGGGCATTGCTTTTATTGATAGTGGTGGAGGGACAATCTTTACAAATCAATTTGATGAAAGTATGAAAATTGTTGAAATATTTCAGAAAATCCCTGTTTATGAATGTATTTTTCCTGAAAATCAGGAAGAAAAGATAAGGGAAGTTTTTTCTCATCCTTTACTTAAAATAAAAAATATTACTTTAACTCCTTCCCCTGAATGGTTTTTTAATTTTGACATGGCAAGAGAAACATTACTTTCCCATTTTAAAGTTTCAAATCTTTCAGGATTTGGAATTGAATATTTACCCCTATCAATAAGGTGCTGTGGAGCTATAATTGAATATCTGAAAGAAATAAATAAATCTCCCCTTTCTCACATTGATAGAATTTCTCTTTATTCACAGGATGATTTTGTTTACATTTCTCCCTCGGCTTTTTATGGACTTGAAATTGATAAACTCTTTGATATTTTGGATAAAACAGAAACTGCAATGGGAAAAAGAACTCTCAAATACTGGGTTTACCATCCCCTTATAAATATTAAAGAAATTGAGTTAAGACAGGATTTTATTGAGGAATTTTTAAAAGATAGGAATTTAAGGGAGAAAATAGCAGGGATAATAAAAGAAATTCCAGATGTGGAAAAAGCCCTTTCAAAAATAAGTTGTGGATATGGAGGAGTTAAAGATATACTGGCTATTAAAAAATTGCTTGAAAAGGTCCCTGATATTAAAAAACTAATTGATGGTTTATGTGAAAGAATACCTCTTTTTAAAATTAAAGATATACCGGAGTTGAGAAATTTACTTGAAAATGCGATAAGTCCAGATATTCCTGTCACAAATTTTGAAGGGAAGGTTATAAAAAAAGGGTTTAACGAAGAAATTGATAGTTTAAGAGAAATTAAAGAAAAAGGGAGAGAATATCTGAGAAATTTACAGGAAAGAGAAATTAAAAGAACAGGTATAACTTCTCTGAAAATCGGTTATAATAAAGTTTTTGGATATTACATAGAAGTGACAAAGCCAAATTTACATCTTGTTCCACCTGATTATATAAGGAAACAGACGCTTGTAAATGCAGAAAGATTTGTTACTCCAGAACTTAAAGAATTTGAAGAAAAAGTGATTACAGCAGAAGAAAGAATTCTTGAAATTGAACAGAAAATTCTGGAAAAAATAAAAGAGGAAATTTTAAAGGAAAGTTTTTCAATTCATTCTCTCACTTCTGCTATTTCCACTCTTGATGCTTTAATTTCTCTTGCAAGAGTGGCAGAGGAAGAGGGATATAATAGACCTGAAGTGAATGATGGATTTGTAATTGAAATAAAAGATGGAAGGCATCCTGTAGTGGAAAAAATGATAGAGGAAGAATTTATACCAAATGATGCTTATGTTGATTGCGAAAAAGAACATCTTTTAATAATTACCGGTCCAAATATGGCTGGTAAGTCCACTTATATAAGACAGGTAGCAGTAATAGTTATAATGGCACAGATTGGAAGTTTTGTTCCAGCAAAAAAAGCAATAATCGGATATGTGGATAAAATTTTTACAAGAATTGGTGCAAGAGATGAGATTACAAAAGGTCAGAGTACTTTTATGGTTGAAATGGCAGAAACAGCCGAAATACTCCATAATTTATCAAAAAGAAGTTTAATAATCCTTGATGAAATTGGAAGAGGAACAAGTACCTATGATGGTTTTTCTCTTGCCTGGGCAGTTGCTGAATATTTACAGAAGGAAAAAGTAAGAACTCTATTTGCAACTCACTTCCATGAAATAACAGGACTTGCGAGGAAATATAAGGGAGTGAAAAATTATAATGTTGCGGTTAAAAGAGAAGGTGATAATATAATTTTCCTCCATAAAATAGTTGATGGGAGTGCTGATGAAAGTTATGGAATTTATGTTGCAAAACTTGCTGGTATTCCAGAAAATGTTGTGAGAAGAGGACAGGAAATACTTTCAAAACTTGAACTACAGGGAGCATTGCAGGACAAAATTATAGGAGAAGTAAAAGTTGAATATCCATCTCTATTTCCAGAAGAAGAAAAATCTCCAGTTGAGGAAATAAAAGAAGATGTGGAGAAATACAGAAAAATAAAAGAAGAAATTGCTCAAATTGATATCAACAGATTAACTCCAATAGAAGCACTCCTGAAGTTAAAAGAATTGAAGGAGAAATTAGAAGATGGGAAAGGTTAATTTTTTACCGGAGGAAGTGATAAATAAAATTGCAGCAGGAGAAGTTGTCGAAAGACCAGCATCAGTTCTTAAAGAACTGGTGGAAAATTCAATTGATGCAAAAGCAGAAAATATTAGTGTGGAAGTGAAAAATGGGGGAAAGAAACTTATAATTGTAAAAGATGATGGAGAAGGAATTGAACCCGATGATATAGAAAAAATATTTATGAGGCATGCAACAAGTAAGATAAAAGATATAGAAGACCTGTACAAAATAACTTCTCTTGGTTTCAGAGGAGAAGCACTTTACAGCGTAGGAGCAGTTTCCGATGTAATTTTAAAAAGTAGAGTGGACCACCTGGAAGAGGGAAGAGAAATCCATATAAGAGGTGGAAAGAAAATTTCAATGAAAACAGTAAACATGAGAAAAGGAACAACTGTTGAGGTGAGGGAATTGTTCTTCAATACTCCTGCCAGAAGGAAGTTTTTAAAATCGGACCAGACAGAATTCAGACATATTCTTAACATTTTCATTCCCTATACAATTGTATGGTCTGATATTAAATTTTCTCTTATTCATAATGGAAAAGAAATTATAAAACTTTTTCCCTATCAAAATTTAACTTCCCGTTTTTCAGAAGTTTTGAATGTTGAAGAGGAAAACCTTATTTATGAAGAAGCAGAAATACCAGAGTTTAAAGTAAAATTAAAGTTGATACTGGGTAATTTAAACTTGAAAAGACCCAATAAAAATTTACAGTTTATCTTTGTAAATAAAAGACCTGTTTACAATTACTCAATTTCTTCTTCTCTGAATGATGTTTACAGAACTGTTTTACCAGATAGTGTTTTCCCTGTTTTTGCAGTTATGATAGAAATTCCTTCCGAAATGGTAGATGTAAATATTCATCCAACAAAAAGAGAAGTTAAGATAAAGGATGAGAAAAAATTGAGTTTAAAAATTTCTGAAATTGTTGCAAAGTTAATAGTGGAAAAAGGAAGACCTTCAAGGGTTGAAAAAATAAAGAAGGAAGTTGTGTTTTATAAACCAGAAATTGAAAAGAAAATTGAAGTTAAAGAAGGAATTGGAGAAAAAAGTATTTTTGAAGAACTGAAAGAGGGAAGAGAAAAAGAAGAGAGGGAAAGTTATAGAGAGAAATTAAAAGAAGCAATTTATGTGGGTATTTTTAAGAAAAAATATATCTTTTTTGAATATGGCAATTCTCTTTTTGTAATAGACCAGCATGCTGCACATGAAAGA
>JAGHCG010000062.1 GCA_021160565.1 bacterium
ACAGAGGAATTGGGAGAAAAACAGGAAACAGATGAAAAAAGTTCTTATAAGTGGTGGAGCCGGATTTATAGGGAAGTATCTGTGTCGGGAATTTTTAAAAGATGGGTTTGAAGTAATATGTGTGGATAATTTTCTCACCTCAGAAAGAAAAGACCTGGAAGTGCTTCTTGAAAATAAAAATTTTAAATTGATTGAAAGAGATGTCACAGAAATTGAAGAAAAAGATTTGAATGATAATTTTGAATATGTTTTACATTTTGCAAGTCCTGCTTCTCCTGTTGATTATTTAAAATATCCTGTTGAGACATTGAGAGTAAATTCTATCGGAACTGAAAATTTACTGAAAATTGCTCTGAAAAGAAAAAGTATCTTTCTTTTTGCTTCAACATCTGAAGTTTATGGAGACCCTCAAATACCTGTGCAGAATGAAGAATACTGGGGAAATGTAAATCCGATAGGTTTAAGGTCAGTTTATGATGAAGGGAAAAGGTATGGAGAAGCGATAACAATGGCTTATTTCAGAAAATATAAAGTAAATATAAGAATGGCAAGAATTTTCAATACTTATGGTCCTGGAATGAGAATAGATGATGGAAGGGTAATACCGAATTTTTTATCTCAGGCAATAGAGGGGAAACCTTTGACAATTTATGGAGATGGAACTCAAACCAGAAGTTTCTGTTATGTTGAAGATTTAGTGAGAGGAATAAAAAAACTTCTGGAAGCAGATTATCATTTTCCCATTAATCTTGGAAATCCAGAAGAATTTACAATATTACAGTTAGCAGAGAAAATTAAGGAAATTATAGGAACTGAAATTGAAATCGTGTTTAAACCACTTCCACCAGATGACCCAAAAAGAAGAAAGCCGGATATTACAAAAGCAAGAGAAATTTTAAAATGGGAACCTGTAGTATCTCTTGAAGAAGGTTTGAGAAAGACCATACCATATTTTGAGGAAAAACTGAAAGGGAAAAAATGAAAATTCTGGTTACAGGAGGAGCAGGTTTTATAGGGAGTCATCTTGTTGATTCTCTTGTGAGAAAAAAGTATAAGGTAATTATTCTTGATAACTTAACACCTCAGGTTCATCCTGATGGAATTCCTGACTATTTGAATTTAAAAGCAACTTTTATTAAGGGAGATGTAAGAAATAGAAATAAATTGAGGGAAGTAGTAAAAGAAGTGGATGCTATTTTTCATTTTGCTGCTGCAGTTGGAGTTGGACAATCCCAGTATGAGATAGCACATTATGTAAAGACAAATATTCAGGGGACAGCAAATTTACTTGATATTCTTGTGAATGAAAAACATAAAGTTAAGAAATTAATAGTTGCTTCTTCAATGAGTATTTATGGTGAAGGAATGTATAAATGTAAAAAATGTGGAAAAGTAAAACCAGAATTGAGAGATTACAAGAGTGAGGAAATTGATAACTGGGAACCAAGTTGCCCTATCTGTAAAGGGGATTTAAAACCAATCCCTACTGATGAAGAAACTCCTTTGAAAAGTAATTCAATATATGCAATTACAAAAAAAGAACAGGAGGAGATGAGTTTATTGATTGGGAAAACATATGGAATTCCTGTTGTGTCTTTAAGGTTTTTCAATGTCTATGGTCCGGGACAATCCCTTTCAAATCCTTATACAGGAGTTTGTGCAATATTTTTAAGCCGGATAAAGAATAATAATCCTCCTGTAATATACGAGGATGGATTGCAAACAAGAGATTTTATATGGGTGGGAGATGTTGTTAAAGCATGTATTCTCTCTCTTGAAAACGAAAATGCAAATTATGAAATTTTTAATGTGGGGACAGGAAAGCCCATTACAATTAAAAAAATTGCAGAAATTCTTATAAAACTTTTTAAAAAAGATATAAAACCTCAAATAACGTATAAATTCAGAAAAGGAGATGTAAGACACTGTTATGCTGATATATCAAAAATAAGAAAAAAATTAAATTTTGAACCTGAAGTTTCACTGGAAGAAGGGTTGAAGAAACTGATAAACTGGTCTAAAAAAGCAAAAGCCATAGATAAATTTTCTCATGCTGAAAAAGAACTCAAAAGAAAAGGGCTTGTTAGATAAGAAGATAAAATTGAGTGTGGTAATTCCAGCAAGAAATGAGGAAGAAAATATAGAAAATACTGTATCTTCATTAATTCCATTTCTCAATCCTTCTGAAACTGAAATTATAATTGTGAATGACCATTCAGAGGATAAAACAGAAGAGATTGGAAAAGAATTGAGTGAAAAATATTCATTTGTAAAAATTGTAAATAATGAAAAGGAACCTGGTTTTGCAAATGCTTTAATTACAGGTTTTGAAAACTCAAAAGGAGAATTTGTCCTTCCTGTAATGGCTGATATGTGTGATTGTCCGGCAACTATTCCGGAAATGGTGAAAAAAGCAGAGGAAGGATTTGATATTGTATGTGGTTCAAGATATATGAAAGGTGGGAAAAAAATAGGAGGACCTAAATTGCAGGGTTTCTTTTCCTTTTTTGTCTGCAAATCATTAAAGTGGCTTATAAATCTGCCGACTTATGATGTTTCAAATGCTTTTAAATTATACAGAAAAAAAATTTTTGAAAGAATAAAACCGAAAGAAAAGGGATTTGCAATTTCAATGGAAATAACTTTAAAAGCATATTTTTCCGGCTACAGAATTTCTGAAGTGCCGACCATCTGGAAAGGTAGAGAAAAAGGGAAATCAAAATTCAAAATTTCAAAAACTTTTCCCTATGTTAAACTTTATTTCTGGGCAATTTTGAAAAAATGGAAATTTCTATAATAATTCCGGCATATAATGAAGAAAAGAGGATTTTACCGACACTTGAGAAAGTTTATGAGTATTTTTCCAGAAAACAAAAAAGGGATTTTGAAATAATTGTTGTTGATGATGGTAGTACTGATAATACTGTGAGGATTGTTCAGAAGTTTGCAGAAGAGAAGGATAGAATAAAAATTATAAAGCATGAGAAAAATGAGGGTAAAGGTGCTGCTGTAAAAACAGGAGTGATGGAAGCGAAAGGGAATTTAATTTTATTTACAGATGCTGACCTTTCCACTCCAATTGAAGAATTTGAAAAATTTTACCATTATGCAAAAAAGGGATTCGACCTCGTAATTGGAACCAGAAGAGTTAAAGAAGCAAGAATTGAAAAAAAACAGCCATTTCTTAGAAGGTTTTTTGGAACTGGATTTATTTATCTTGTTAAAATAATGTTTCCTTCTCTTTCCAGCATCACAGATTTTACCTGTGGGTTTAAATTGTTTGATGGAGAAAAAGGCAAAAGAATATTTTATTTGCAAAAGGTAAAAAAATGGGGTTTTGATGTTGAAATACTTCTTATAGCAAAAATTTTAAAATATAAAATTTTTCAGGTTCCTGTTGTCTGGAAAAATTTAAGAAGAAGTAAGGTTGATTTAAAAAAGGATATAATGAGGAGTTTTTTTGATTTGATTAAAATAAAAATCCTGGAATTAAGGAGATATTACAAAAATGAATAGGAAATTTTTTCTTCTTATTATTGAATTTGTTTTTGCCTTTCTGGTTTTGACAGGTATAAAATGGGGACTTCCTTCCAAAAAAATAAAAAGAATGTACTTTTCAGATGCAAGGGAATTAAATCAAATTCTGGAGAAAGTTAAAAAAATAAACATCAGGAAAACCTGGGAAATTTCAAAAAAGAGAAGAGAAAAACTTCCAAGGTCTTATTTTAATCTTATAAGAACATTTCATCCTGATGAAGAAATAATAATAAAATCTCTCAGTAATATGAATCCTGAAAAATTTGATTTTAATCCTCACTATTTTGTTTATCCTGCCTTTTTCATCTATATTGTTGGAGGAGTATTGTTTTTACTTCATCTCTTCGAAGTTGTAAAACTCATTCCTGATATAACTTTTTATTTTTTAAATCCAGATGAGATGGCAAAACTTTACCTTACAGGAAGATTTATTACCTTAATTTCTGC
>JAGHCG010000179.1 GCA_021160565.1 bacterium
AAATTATAGTATAAGAAAGTATGAGAGAAAAAATTGAAAAGGAAATCTGGATGAGAGGAGAAAAGGAGGAGAAGAAAACAAGACTTTTAAGATAAAAAGAAAGAAGGAATTCTACAAAAATTGAAAAGAAAGGGATAAAGAAGAAAAGGAAAGAGAAAATCACAATAATTCCTGTAAATGGAACAAATATTATGTTATTGAAAATCCCACCAATTGAAAAATTCCCAAAATGATAAAGAATGAGTGGAAATACAAAAATCTGAGCAGAAATTGTCAAAAGAATTATGGAAAATATCACATTTTTCTGAAAATATTTTTTAAATTTTCTGTAAAAAAGCACTATTCCAAGTGTTGCAAAAAAAGATAGTTGAAATGAAACATCAAAAATGGAAGAAGGAGAAAAGAGAAGAAAAGTAAAAGCAGCCATAATAATTGAGGAAATACCATCTATATCTCTTTCAAATAACTCTCCAAAGAAAAAGAAAGTAAACATCAAAACAGCCCTGATTACCGGAATTCTGAAACCTGTAATTTCAGCATAAAGCCAGAGAAACACCAAAGAAAGGAAAGGAAAAAGTTTAGGATGGGTATTATTTATCCGCTGAAAAGGCAAGAAAAGAATTTTTAAAAGCAAGAGAATAAAAGAGAGGTGAATTCCTGAAATTACAAGCAAATGGTAAGTCCCTGTTTTTATCCCAATTTCTTTTAAAAATCTGGGAATTTTCTCCTTTCCTATGGTTATCGTCTCAATCAATTCTTTTTCTTCTGGACAATATCTGAAGTACTTCTCAATTTTTGTTTTAATTCTTTTCCTGATTTTTGAAATTAAAAAAGAGAGGAAAGAAGAATATTCTTTTAAATAAACATCCCCTTCACATTCAAAAAATATATTTTTTCTTTTCCAGTAATTTCTGAAATCAATATCACCTGGATTTTTTGGAGGAGAAATTACCTTTAATTTTACATTTTTTATCTCAACTATTCTTCCTCTTTCTATATCTCTTTTCCCTTTTATTTCAAGCAAAATTTTCCCTTTGAAGTTCTTCTCTTCTCCATCAGATTTTACTTTTTTAATTCTCACCACATATCCAGAGGAAAATGGAGTATCTTTATATTTGGAAAGAATAACTCCTTCAACCTCTTCTATTCCTGATCTCGAAATATCTGACACATCTCCAGCACTTTTCAAAAAGGATAAAGTTATTCCAGCAATTATAAAAAAGATAAAGAGGGCAAGTTTCTTTGAATACTTCAGAAAAGGAAGAAACAGTGCAAAAGGATAAAGAATAAAGAGATTTGAAAAACTGTAATAGAGAAAAATTCCTGAAATAAAACCTGTGATCGCAGAGATTATGGAAAAATCTCTTTCAAAATCTCCCATCTACTTCATCTACCAATCCATTCTCCATTAAAAGAAAGGAATGTATCTCCTTCAAGATAGACAGATGAAAGATTTTCATCAAAATAAATTTTGAGAATTTCTCCAGAGGAAGTTAATACTGAAAGAGGAGAACGAGTATATCCCAGAAGATGAGTTATTATTCCAGATGCTACTGCTCCTGTTCCACACGAAAGAGTTTCTCCTTCAACTCCTCTTTCATAAGTCCTCATTTTTATTTTCCTTTCATCCACAATTTCAACCCAGTCAACATTTGTCCCTTCTGGCTGAAAAATCTTGTGATATCTTATTTCAGGGCCTATCTGTTCAACCTTCACCTTTTCAATGTTCTGGACAACTATTACTATATGGGGAACTCCTGTATTTATAAAATGACCTTCAATATTTTCTTTTTCCAGAGGGATTTTCATATTAAGATGCGGTTTTCCAATAATCCTCATTCTTATCTTAACCCTTCCTTTTTTAATCTCTCCATCAAGAATACCCGCTTTTGTTTCAATCATAAGAGATTTTTTATGGGTTATTTTCTTCTCTTTAAGAAATCTGAAAACACATCTCAATCCATTTCCACACATTTCTGCTTCACTTCCATCAGGATTGAAAATTCTCATTTTAAAATCTGCTTTTTTTGAATTTTCAATTAGCAATAATCCATCAGCACCAATTCCCATCTTTCTATCGCACAATTTTTTAGCAAGTTCCTCTCTCCTTCTGATAATTCCCTTTCTATTATCTATAACCACAAAATCATTTCCAGAACCCACTATTTTTAAAAATTCCATCTCTTCTCCTTTTTAAAATCTCAGTATATTTAATCTCACCTTCCTTGTCAACCGCTCCGATATCCTTCCTTTATCCGAACCGGGTTCGGACAAGATTTAAAAACTCTGAAATCTCTTGATACACAATGCTTCTAAATGCCGAGGTTTAGCCTCGGGGGGATTTGTCAAAGAAGGAGAAGTAAATTAAACTAATTATTGAAATGAGGGTACTTGTTCAAAGAGTTAAAAAAGCTGTTCTTTATGTTGAAGGAAATTTGAAGGGAGAGATAGGTAAGGGAATGGTGGTTTTTGTTGGCGTTGGAAAAAATGATAAAGAGGAGGATAGTATTTACCTCGCAAATAAGGTTTACTCACTGAGAATTTTTGAAGATTCCTCAGGAAAAATGACATATTCTTTAAATCAGATTAATGGGGAAATAATGATAGTTTCTCAGTTTACTCTTTATGGAGATTGCAGAAAGGGGAACAGACCCGATTTTACAAAAGTAGAGAAAAGTCAGATAGCATTTTCTCTTTATAAAAAATTCCTTGAAGAGATGGAGAAAAAGGAGATTAAGAAAATTGTATCGGGAGAATTTGGGAAAAGAATGCTTGTTGAGATTCATAATGATGGGCCTGTAACCTTGATAATTGAGAGTAAAAATGAAAATAAGAATAATTGATGCAGGAAATCACGAAGAATCTCTGCTTTATTTTTTGAAAGAAAGAGTTGAAGAAATTTTCAAAAAGAATTGCTATTTTTCAAGAGAAGAAGTGAAAATTGATTTTGCATTTGTAAAAGAAAGAAATCAATACCTTGCAGATATCCTTTTCAAGTTTCTCAAAATCTCCAATCCAGATGGGGAAAAAGTGGTTTTTTTAATTGAGAAAGATTTATTTACTCCCGGTTATAATTTTATTTTTGGAAAAGCAGAACTTGGAGGAAAATTCAGTATTGTTTCAACTGCAAGGTTATTTACCGAAAAGAAGGACGTTTATTATGAGAGATGCTCAAAGGAAGTCAATCATGAACTTGGACATAATTTTGGTCTTCTTCACTGTGACAATGAGAATTGTGTTATGTTTTTCTCAAATACTCTTTCTGATACTGACAGAAAATCCTATAAATTATGTGAAAGGTGTGTGAAAAAATATGAAAGATTATAAAAACAATAAAGTGGTGATTGATACATCAACAAACTGGATTTATATAGGTACACTTGTTGATGAAGATGATGTTTATTTTATTCTTGAAGATGCTGATGCTTTTGATATTTCAGAAGTTTCTTTGAGCAAACATGAATACCTTATGAGAGTTAAAAAAGATGGAGTTGTACCAAATAGAAAAAAAATGAAAGTTTTAAAATCAAAAGTTGTGGGTATAACTCTTCTGGAGGATAT
>JAGHCG010000263.1 GCA_021160565.1 bacterium
AAACATGATTGTTGTACTTGAGAAAATTGAATATGAAGAGATTGAAAAAATAAGAAAAAGTTTAAGTAAACTTGCTTATAAAAATATGATTAAACCATTTTTCTTTTCGGAGTGGTTTATCTCAAGTTCTTCAGATGTTTTTCCTGTAGAATGGAAAGATATAAAAGAAAACCATATAGTGGTTTATGGAGAGGATATTACAGAAAGAATAGTTGTAAAAAGGGAAAATTTGAGAATTTATCTTGAAAGAGAATGTAAACAGAATTACATAAATTTCCAGCAGGCACTTTTATTTGAAAAAGATACAATTTTTGCTCTTTCCGGTTCAATAAAAAATCTCTCTCTTATCCTTAAAGATATAGACACGTTAACAGAAGAGAAGATAGAGGAACCGGAATACTTTGAAAAAATAAAAAGAATTGAAGAAGGAAAGGAAAAAATAAAAAAGCAGGAATTGAATGAGATTATTAAAAAACATTTTGATTTTCTCTCGAAAGTTATAAAATTGATAGATAAAGGAGAGTAAAAATGAAGAAAGGTTTAATAAGGCTGAGTATAGTTATTGTGTTTCTATTTGGAATTTTTGGATATTTAAAATTTCAGTATAACCGGCTTGTTCAGTTAGAGCAGGAAGTTAAAGAAGCATGGGCACAGGTTGAAAATGTTTATCAGAGAAGGAATGACTTAATTCCAAATCTTGTTGCCACAGTTAAAGGATATGCCAAACATGAAAAGGAAGTATTTTTAAAAGTCACAGAGGCAAGAACAAAATGGCAAAATGCAAAAACAGTAAGAGAAAAAGAAATTGTTGCTGGAGAACTTGAAAGTGCTATTTCCCGGCTTTTACTTATTGTGGAGAATTATCCTGAACTTAAAGCAAATGAGAACTTCCTTGCTTTACAGGATGAACTTGCAGGAACTGAAAACAGAATTGCAGTTGAAAGAAGAAGATATAATCAGGCAGTTAGAGAATATAACAGAATAGTAAAAACATTTCCAACTTTTCTATTTGCACGTCTTTTTGGATTTGATATTGAAAAACCATATTTTAAAGCAGTAAAAGGAGCAGAAAAACCGCCAGAAGTGAAATTCTAAATTTTTTTCACTTCCCAAAATATAAAACTTCCTTCAAATCTGCTTTCAGATTGTTTAAAAATTCAATATGAGGAGAAAATTCTCCTACTTCACCAAGATTGTGAGCATCAGAACCAAAAGATATTTTAATTCCTTCTTCCATACACATTGAAAAAAATTCAGGGTCTGGTTGATTTGTATGGAAATTAAGTTCTGCTACTACATTATAATCTTTAAGAATTTTTACCACATCTTTTGCCACTCCCTCCGGAACTTCTGTTTTATTTCTTCTGAAAAATCTGAGTGGATGAGCAAGAATATCTATATTGTTTTTACATAAAAATTCTGTAAATTTTAAAAATCCTTCTTTCATTTTTTCTTTGCTCACCATAAATTCATCAGGAATTATATGAACTGCTCCAATGAGATAATCAATCCCATCTTTATCCTCTTCAAGAAGTGTAATATTTCCTTTTTTATCACATTCCACTTCAAGACCAATTCTAACAAATTCATTTTTAAGTGGTAAGAGAGACTTCTTGAATTCTCTTATTCTGGCTGTTTTTTCTTCTTTTCCCTTCTTTAATACTTCCACACCTTCCAGAAATTTCCCGCTCCAGTAATCTTCAGAAGAAAGATAGAGTTGACCTGCATGTTCAGTTAAAACAATTCCAGAAAGACCAAGAAGAAATGCCCTTTCAATATTCCCTTCAGCATTTACATCTTTTCCACAGTAAGCAAATTCTGTATGACAGTGAAAATCAAAAATTGGTACGGAAGAAATAACTGATAAATTTTTTCTTTCTATTTTTATTTCATCGTCCAGTTCAATAACAAAATAGGAAAATTCTTTCTCCACAATAGCAGGAACAACAGCAAAATGTATATTTTCCCATACCATCATAGGCAATCCAGGATGATAATGTCCACTTATAGAGAGGAAAACTCTATTTTTCTTATAACACTCTAAAATTTCATTTTCATTTTCAATGTTAAATGGGTAGCCAAGTTTCAAATCCGGGTAAATAAGATAATGCTGAATTGCTACCACCTTTTTGTCTGAATTTTCCTTACAGAATTTCTCAAATTTTTCCAGTTCTTCTTTCTTTCTAAAACATGTATTATCTTCCCTGTATTCATCGTGAAATGGATAAAAGATATAATCTCCAAGAATAACCGGTTTTGTATAATTTTCTGCTATTTCAAAAAATTTCTCTTCCTCTATATCATGATTCCCTCTCACCAGGATAAAAGGAATCCCTGCATTTTCAAATTCCTCTTTAATTTTTCTAAAATCATCAATTGAAGAAGAGATATTAACATCATCTATAAAATCACCTCCACCTATAATAAGGTCAACTTCTTTTTCTCTATTTAAAACTCTCTTTAAAAATTCAAGTCCATAACTACATTTTCTTCCAAAATCTACTTCATACCCTTTCTTGGATACATAATGCAAATCACTTATACATAATACCTTCATCTTTCTCTCCGCAGGATTTAAAATTATAAGAATGTCTTTCAATTATGTCAATTAGAGAATAAAAAACTTTGAAATTCCTTGATATTCAAAGCCTCCAGATGCCGAGGTTTAGCCTCGGGCTGAAAGAGAGACAGCAGAGGCAACTTTTTCAGATACCTTTTTA
>JAGHCG010000015.1 GCA_021160565.1 bacterium
CTTCATACTTTGAAACGACTTCTCCAAATCCTTTTATATCAAACTGAGTGGCAGTTGAAGTTTCACATAAAGTCGCAAATACTCCCTTTATATCTGGATTTTCATTCAAAACCTCTTCTATTTTTTCGCTTTCCAAATCACTTCCCCATTCAACTTCAAGTTTCAGAACATCAAGTCCAAAAGAATTTCCAATTTCTGCAAATCTCTCACCAAACTTTCCACCACATATAACAGCGATTTTCTCTCCTGGAGAAAAAAGATTTGAAACTGCTGCTTCCATCGCTCCTGTTCCAGATGAACACAGTATGAGAACATCATTTTTTGTTCTGAATAAATATTTCAAATCTTCAATAACTTCTTCTGCTATCTTTTTAAACTCATCTGTTCTGTGATGAATAATGGGTTTTGCCATTTCAAGCAATACTTCTTCTGGAACTTCTGTTGGCCCCGGAGTAAAAAGTTTTTTCTTCTTCATTTTTTCTCCTTTCCGTTTAAAATCACCTTTTCAAGTACTTCCTTTATTTCTTCAACTGTTATAATTTCCATCTCCTCTTTAATTTTCTTGGGAATTTCAGATAAATCTTTTTCATTTTCTTTTGGAATAATTACTCTTCTTATACCTGCTCTATGTGCAGCAAGAATTTTGGATTTCAAACCACCTATTTTGAGAATTTTTCCCTGTAATGTTATCTCTCCTGTCATTGCAATTCCAGTATCAACAGGTTTTCCTGAAAGACAGGAAGCAAGAGCACTAACTATTGTGATACCTGCAGAAGGACCGTCTTTTGGAATTGCTCCTTCAGGAACATGAATGTGTATATCTGTATCTTTATAAAAATCAGGTGAAATTCCAAGTTCCTCTGCATGTGCTCTAACATAACTTAAAGCAGCCTGAGCCGATTCCTTCATCACTTCTCCAAGTTGTCCTGTAAGAATTAAATTACCTTTCCCTTTCATTGTCAGAACTTCAGTAAACATTATCTCTCCCCCATATTCTGTCCATGCCATTCCTGTTGAAACTCCAACTTTAAATTCCCTTTTCACTTCAAGAGAAGTGAATTTTTCTGGACCAAGATACTTCTCAATATTTTTGGCAGTTATACTGTATGGTCCTTCTTTTCCAGTTTCAACTATTTTTTTTGTAACTTTTCTGCATATATTGGCTATTTCTCTTTCAAGGTTTCTCACACCTGCTTCTCTTGTATAATTCTTTATTATTTTGAAAATTGCCTCATCTGAAAATTTTATATTCTTCTCTGTCAATCCATGCTCTTTCATCTGTTTTGGTATTAAAAAGTGTCTTGCTATTTCTTTTTTCTCCCACATTGTGTATCCGGGTAGAGAGATTATCTCCATTCTATCAAGAAGAGGAGGAGGAATTGTAAACTCAGTATTGGCTGTGGTTATAAATAAAACTTTTGAAAGATCAAACTCTACTTCTAAATAATGGTCTGAAAAGGTATTATTCTGTTCAGGGTCTAACACTTCAAGTAAAGCACTTGCAGGGTCTCCTCTAAAATCTTTTCCAATTTTATCAATTTCATCAAGCAAAAACACCGGATTGTTTACACCTGCTTTCCTTATTGACTGAATTATTCTTCCAGGAAGTGAACCTATATATGTTCTTCTATGCCCTCTTATTTCCGCTTCATCCCTTATTCCACCAAGAGAAACTCTTACAAATTTCCTTCCAAGCGCTCTTGCTATTGATTTCCCAAGAGATGTTTTCCCAACTCCAGGTGGTCCAACAAAACAGAGAATTGGTCCACGTAAAGCATCTGTTCTTTTTCTAACTGCAAGGTATTCAAGAATCCTTTCTTTAACTTTTTCAAGTCCATAATGGTCTTCATCAAGAATTTTCTTTGCATGGGAAATATCCAGATTATCTTCTGTTGAATTATTCCATGGTAAATTTATAAGCCATTCAAGGTAAGTTCTCACAACAGTTGCTTCCGGACTCATAGGCATCATCTTTGAAAATCTTGAAAGTTCTTCAAGAGCCTTTTCTTCAACATTTTTTGGCATCTTTGCCTTTTTTATTTTCTCCCTCAATTGAGCAACTTCTGAACTTTCTTCTTTCCCGAGTTCTTTCTCAATCTGTTTGAGTTGTTCATGTAAAAAATATTGTTTTTGAGTTTCTTCAATCTTCTTTATAACTCTATCGTGAATTTTCTTCTGAACTTCCAGAACCCCTACCTCAGTATTCAGAATTTCAATAAGAACTTTCAACCTTTCTTTAATATTCAATGTCATTATTATTTTTGCTTTATCTTTTATTTTGAGAGGAAGGTATCCGGCAACTGTATCACAGAACTTTCCGGGTTCTTCTATTACAGAAATAGTGCTGACAAGTTCCTTAGGAACAGTTGTATTTAGGTTAACATATTTATTCAGTAAATCCATCACGAATCTCATCAATGCCTCTGTTTCTTTATCTTTAGAAACTTCTTCCTTAACTCTCTCCACCTTGGCAAAGAAATATTTTTTATTCCCTACAAACTCTTTTACTTTCACTCTCTCAAGAACTTCAACAAGAATCTTCATTACTCCACTTGGTTCTTTCACACTCTGGATAATTTTAGCAATAACTCCTACTGGATAAATATCATCTGGTGTGGGTTCTTCAATCTGTGGTTCTTTCTGAAACACTATGACAATGTATCCTTCATCAGTAAGTGCTTCTTCAACAGCATTTAAAGAGCGGGGCCTTCCAACAAGAAGGGGTACAACCATCTGAGGAAATATTATTAAATCCCTCAGAGGAACTGTTGGCAAATTTCTTTTAAAAAATTTTTCACTCTTTTTTATCAGAACCATTTTGTTGTTTTAAAAGAGCTATTTTTGAAGGTTTTATTATTTTATCACCAAGTCCATATTTCACTGCTTCTTCTGCATCCATAAAATAATCCCTTTCAGTATCTCTCTCAAGTTTTCTTATCGGTTGACCTGTATGTAAAGAGAGTATTTCATTTACAATCTTTCTCAATCTTAACATTTCTTTTGTATGAATACTTACATCTGTTGCAGTTCCTTCAACTCCACCCCATGGCTGATGAATTAAAACTCTGCTGTGAGGTAGAAGAAATCTTTTCCCTTTTGTACCCCCAGCGAGAAGAACTGCTCCCATACTTGCTGCCTGCCCAATACAGTATGTGCAGACATCACAACTCACAAACTGCATTGTGTCATATATGGCAAGACCACCTGTAATTGAACCACCAGGAGTGTTTAAATAGAGATGTATATCTTTTTCCGGGTCTTCATTCTGTAAAAACAAAAATTGAGCAATCACAACATTTGCAACATTATCATTTATAGGGTATCCAATGAAAATAATCCTATCTTTCAGTAATCTTGAATATATATCATATGCTCTTTCACCAGTTTCTGTTTTTTCTATAACAAATGGTATTAACTGATTTTTCATTCTCACATTACCTTTTTATCTTCTCCAGGAAGAACTATCCTTTCAATAAAGTTGGCATTATCTTTTAAAAACTTGAATGCTTTATCTATCCTTATTTCTTCCCTCAAATCCTCTATCCTTCCATCTTTCTCAAGTCTTTCCTTCACATTTTCAAATGGCTGTCCAATTGCTCGACTTATCCTTTCAATTCTCTGATTTATCTCTTCTTCATTCACTTCAATCTTTTCAACTTCAGCAATTTTATCCAGAATAAAATACTTCTTTAATTCTTCCTTTGCAATAGGTTTCATTCTGTTAAAAATTTCCTGAACAATCTTTTCAATTTCTTCTTTCGTCTTTCCCTGCAAATTCATTTTCCTCAACTGTTCTTCCGTATATCTTTTTGCTCTTTCATTCACAAGTTTTTCTGGAAGAGGGAAATCCACACCTTTAAAAACACCTTCCCATAACTGCTTTTCTTCTTCTGCCTGTGCTTTTGCCTTTGAGTAATATTCAAGTTGCGCTCTTATCTTCTCTCTCCATGCTCTTCTTTTCTCAGGGTCAATTATGGAAGCAGCAAATTCAGGTTTTTTCTCCCATTCCTTCAAAACTTCATCAACTTTTTTCTCAGAAACTGGTTCAGGATTGACTCTTTTTACTGGAATATCTTTGTATTTTTTCAAACTAACTTCTGGTTTTAATTCAATATAAATTTTAAATTTCAACTCACCATCATCAAAGTTAACATCATACACATCAGGATTGACTACTGGAGTGAGTTTTTTTTCTTTTATTGCCTGAATATATGCTTCTGTTATAAGTTTTCTTAAAAGGCGTTCCTGTATAAGAGAGGAATATTTTTTTTCCACCAGAGCATCTGGAGCTTTGCCTTTTCTAAATCCCTCTATTACTGCATCTTTTTTTATTTCTTTTACTATTTCCTTTTTTTCTCCTTCAACTTTCTACTTCTCAATAGAAAATACAAGTTCTCTTCCCAATTCGGATTTTTCTACTATATCAACTTTCATATATTGTTCTCCTTTCGGTTAATGGCTCATCATTCTTTAAAAAAAGTTTAGTTCTGGAAGAGCGGGGTACGGGAATCGAACCCGTATCCTCAGCTTGGAAGGCTGATGTTTTACCATTAA